>JAYUVA010000622.1:0-3868 GCA_043754375.1 Candidatus Kuenenia sp.
CTGTATTGCGAACGACAGCCGAAACTCCGGTTGTAAGATTGTCGATCCACACATCGTACAGCGCAGCGCCGCCGACGGGTGACCAAGTCAAAGATGGGGTAGACGTCAGGTCTGTGGCGATCACTGATATTCCGGTTGGGGCGTAATTCACGTTGATCGTTGCTTGAGGGCTCCAACCCACAACATCACCCGCCGCGTTGCTCGCGCGCACCCAAATGCCGTAACTTCCGACATCGAAGTTGGAAACCGAAAGTGTGTTTCCGATGACGCTGGTATTCCGATGGTACTCAATTGTGGACGAAGTCAAACGGTTGATCCAGACGTCGTACGTTGAAGCACCGGGAATCGGGTTCCATTCGATCCTGAAATTGCCGCTCGATTCAGTGCGACCGGAATTAAGGACGGTCGTCGTCGGACGCAGTTTCCAGACGGCTGCAGGACTCCAGGCACTCGCCAGACCGGCGGAGGTGAAGCCACGCACCCAGACATTGAACGTACCAATTGGAAGATCAACAACAGTTGTGTAAGACGTTGCTGCGATACCTGTTGCGTTCACGACGCGGGCCTGATTGGTTGTGACGTTGTTTACATACACTTCGTACGTTGCGGCATTGCTGATCGCGGTCCAGGTGAATGTCGGTCGAGCTGTCGCGACCGTCTGAATGCCTGCCGGTAACGCAGGGTAGGTTCGATCTGTGACGGACAGTGAATGATTGGTGGCCGGAAATCCGGTTGCCGTTGCAGTGATCGTTGCCAACTGACTGCCGTCAATGATCCCGTCATTGACGGCCGAAGCAGCAAATGTCACAGACAACTGCCCAGCCGGGATCACCACGGTCGCCGGAACTGTGATTTCTGTTGCATCATTGGACGCAAGATTAACGGTGAGACTGCTCGCCGGACTGCCGTTGCGAGTCACTGTCATCGTAGCCGACGCTGTCGCTCCGTTTTCGTTTAGTGTGGTGACCGTCGATGCCAATGAGATCGCCAATGGAACCAGAACGCCGGAATTCGTCTCGAAATCAACCTTCACATTATCGGTCCCGACAACGATGTTTCCAGGCTTCTGAAAACTCTGGTTCGCGTTGTTCAGTGTGAAAGTCGAGGTGACGGTGTATGTTCCGGCTGGCACAACAAATCCATACGCCCCGGAGACACCGATCGTGTCTGAAAACACGGCCCCGGTTGCCACATTCACAGCGGAAACGGTGCCACTCCGAATTGATTCGCCAATCGTATAAAGGTTGTTGTTGTTTGCGTCAGTATAGACGACACCTGTGATGTAGGGATCAAGGTTGCGTCTGCCAAAATCCTGCGTCACCATCTCCGTAAATTGAAACGTCGCAGGATTCCCTGGAGGATGAAACGAACCCAGTTTCGCACCAATCCCCAGTTCTTCGAATGCCGGAGCCATTATATTCTCGCGATGTCCGGAGCTCCTGATCAAACCGTCGTGGATTTCATTGATGTAGTCCGTCTGCGAGGCCTCGCTCTGTTTTGCAGCGTATCCAATGTTCTCTGCGACACCGGACCAGATGTATCCTGCATTCGTCACGCGCTGGGAGAAAGTGGTTCCGACAGTCTTGGTCGTATGGTCGAAATAATCCCGGTCCAGCATATCCTGCGAATGCACACCTGCCGCTGTGATCAACTGTTGTTGAGGTGCCAGAGGTTGTTTGGCAGCGGTCGTAATCGTTCCGTCCGGTAACCCGCTGTTCAGGCCGATCCCAAGCCGGGCGGCTTCTGCACCTGGATTTGATCGAGCCCGATTGACCAGTTCCAGCATGTATTGCTCACTGTCCGTCATCGTTGGTGCCGTGAGCAGCAGTCGAAATTCCAGGGAATCAATCGTGATAAGTGCAGCGACCTGCTTTCGACGTGAGTCTCGATTCCTGGTCAGCCCGCGTTTCAACACATCAAGAATCTTCATGACGCACAATTCCCTCGAGCGATGCAACAAGACATTGCATGATCATGCAGGCACACGACACCGGACGCAGCATTGTAGCCTTCTGCACGATACGCGAAAGCTCAATTCGGACCTGCCAGGATTCCGGCAAATTGCCGGATTATGCTGAGGCACTGAGGATTATGTCGGATTGACAACATCTGTTGTGGAATCATCAATGTGGATGCGGATTGTCTGCATCATTGAGTTTCACGAAAACCTCTGTGTAGACTGAGCGCGACGTTTCCGGCTGGGATGGCACGCATAGCTGGTATCGCAACTCCCTGCCGATCCACAGTGAAACGCCGCACTGCATGCGGATCGCCGGCCGTGTCTGGTCTCGGCGACATTCGATTCAACGGATCTCACGTCATTTTAAAATGACTGCGGAAGCGAAACAGGAGCCTCGTGGGGCAGCACGGGACTCCACACTGAGGCTGCATTCTGACGGACCTCCTCAAATTGCGGCACCTGCGACGGAGCGAAAACCGACAGAGACGGCACGAACCCCGCCGGATCACGATCGTTGCGCATCGACGACAAACTTTGAACCATCGTTATCACTGCCAGTAACAACGAACACACACTCAATGCCACAACCTGGATATTGAACTTGCGGGCAACGCATGGTGATGTATTGCGTCGTGCAATTTCCCGCGACAGCGATGGCCACACCGATCTGGACTTCAGGCTGTCAGACGCCATCGCAGGATCATCCCGCAATGCCAACAGAGCACTCATTGCACCGGACATCCCCACATGATACGCACGGCAGTCGCCGCACTGTTCCATGTGAGTTGCCAACAGTTGCTCTTCTTCCGCACGCAGATCATCACCAACGTCCAGATGAATCAGATGTTTTACTTCAGTACACTTCATTGCCATCGTCATCGTCATCTCCTTCATGTTTCACCCTGCACCAGACGTGTCTTGTCCGCACGGCGTTCGCGGCGTTCCCACGCTTCACGGAACATTTTTCTGGCTTCAGCCAGTCGCCAGCGAATTGTGGCTTCGCTGCGATCTGTGACAGCCGCCACATCCGAAGTGCAAAAACCTTCCAGATCCCGCAATATCAGAACCGTACGATACGCCTCCGGAATCTCAGCCAGCACGACCTGAACTTCCTGTGACAAATCAAGACGCTGACGAGGATCAGCCACAGGCGGATCCGGCGTTCGGTCTTCGCCGGCGTCTGTAAACAGCGCCCATCTGCCACGGCGGCGGACTTTACGCAGATGATCGTAAGTCAGATTCACCGCCAGTCGAAACAGCCACGGCCCAAACCGACGAGACGGATCAAACTGGTCCATTCGCTCAAACGCGCGCAGGAAAGATTCCTGCACAAGGTCCGTCGCCATTTCAAGATCGGGAATGAAACGCCGGATTACTTTAAGTACCCTGCGTTCATAACGCTGAACTAACTCTCCGAAGGCATCGTTATCACCGTTTCGAGCCGCATGAACAAGACGTACCTCACTCTCCGATGGAACTCCACCATTTTCTGGCAAGTCCTCGGAATCAAGTGTTTGGTCTTCAGCGTCCGATTCGGACATTGTCCACATTTTCGGGCTTCTCCTGCGTGATCTACGCAGTCCTGCACCGCTCCGTTGGTGAGATTTGCTGGATTTTTTATCGAATCCGGCCCGGTCATCATCAAATTGCCTGACCCTACCGGATTCTATGTGCAGTTCCCAACTGGTTTTGAAGCGAAAATCGAGTGTGGGAGTATGCATCGTTTCACGGCGAGCCGCAGGGGTAGGCGGCAGAGAATTCGCCTACGCCTGCGCCTCGCCGTTAAACGAATGACTTTCCAGTAAACACACACGTAGAATCCGGTAGGGTCAGGCAATTTGATGATGACCGGGCCGGATTCGATAAAAAATCCAGCAAATCTCACCAACGGAGCGGTGCAGGACTGCG
>JAYUVA010000623.1:0-13945 GCA_043754375.1 Candidatus Kuenenia sp.
CGTCTGACTGGATGGCACTTGAACGCCAACGCGGGATTTCTGTCAGTTCCACTGTCCTGGCATTCGAATTCGAAGGCTGTCAGATCAATCTGCTCGACACACCCGGGCACAAGGATTTCAGCGAAGACACGTACCGCACATTGGTCGCGGCCGACTGTGCGGTCATGGTGCTGGACCTTGCAAATGGCGTCGAAAGTCAAACGGAGAAACTCTTCAACGTCTGCAAACTTCGCAAGATTCCGGTGCTGACCTTTGTGAACAAAGTGGATCGCCCCGGGAAAGAGACGCTGGAGATTCTGGAAGACATTGAATCGAAACTCGGCATCATCCCGGTGCCCGTCAACTGGCCGCTGGGGACCGGGTTTGATTTCCGCGGAGTCATTGAATTGGCAACTCGTCAGGCCGCCGTCTTTGAAACTCGCGACAACATGCACCGCCTTGAAGCCCGCGTGCAGCCGTTGGCAGAGATTGACCCTGAGACAATGCCGCCCGGCATTGTGGCGCAGGCGCAGGAAGAAGTTGCACTCCTGGAAGCCGCCGGTGCCGACTACGACCGTGAGCGATTCCTGCGCGGCGAGGTCAGCCCTGTTTTCTTCGGAAGCGCTTTGACAAACTACGGTGTGGAGCAGTTCTTGCGAGGCTTTCTGGGGTTGTGCCCAACGCCACGGGATCGCAACAGCGATGTGGGACCTGTGCCGACGTCACGGCCTGAGTTCTCTGGCTTCGTGTTCAAGATTCAGGCCAATCTTGACCCTAAGCATCGCGATCGAGTCGCGTTTGTACGTGTGTGCTCCGGTACGTTTCGCCGGGAAATGGAAGTCTTTCATCCGCGAACCGGCAAGAAGATCCGTCTGAGGCGCGCCCATAAGCTGTTCGGCCAGGAACGCGAAACGATGGATGAAGCGTTTCCGGGGGATATCATCGGATTGGTCAATCCTGGCGAATTTATGCTGGGTGATACGATCTGCGAAGGTCCGCCGGTCGTCTTTGAAGCGCTGCCTCAGTTTTCGCCGGAGTTCTTTGCCACCATGATCTGTTCCGATACGGGACGCCGCAAACAGTTTGAACGAGGTTTATCGCAACTGCTTGAAGAAGGCGCCATTCAGATATTTAACTCACCGCATTCGTCGATCCGACAGAACATCATGGCGGCTTGCGGTGAACTGCAGTTTGACGTCGTGAAATTCCGCTTGCAGGCCGAATACGATACCGAAACCGAAGTCCGGTGGCTCAACTATAAAGTGGCTCGCTGGGTTGTCCCAAAGCCAGGGGCCACGGTGGAGTTGCAGTTGCTGTCGTCCTGTCGCGAAGTTGTCGATCAGTACGACCAGCGCGCCGTGCTGTTCCTGTCCGACTGGGAAGCACAACATTGCCAGAAACAGAATCCCGACTGGGAGTTTCAGACCATGCGTTTCAGAACGACGGCAAAATAATGATCCTCTGCAGACAACTTGTAATGTCGAGTCGTGCAGGTTAACGTCATTGTTGCTTACATGGTCGAAAGGAGCACATTATGCCAAAAGGAAATCTGTCACGTCGTGATTTGTTGCAGGTGACAGTCGCTGCCGGTGCGGTGGCTTCGATTGCATCACTTCCATCATCTACTCTCATTGCTGCCGAGGAAAATACTATGAAGGGCAATATCAAACACTCCGTTGTCTTCTGGTGCTTCAATGTTGCCGGGGAGAAATGGGATATCGACAAGACCTGTGAAATTGCCAAAAGTCTTGGATGCCAGTCGGTGGAAATCTGTGGCCCGGAAGAATGGCCGACGATCAAAAAGCACGGCCTGACCTGCGCCATTGCTTCAAACGGCATGCCCGGGGCACCGTTTATGAAGGGCCTGAACAATCCGGCGTATCAGAATCAGGTGATCGAAGTCACTTCAAAAATGATCGACGATTGTGCTGCGGCCGGCGTTCCCAATGTCATCGCGTTCACGGGTTACAAGTGGAAAGACGCTGAAGATCCGACCAGCGGAGAAATTTCGCTGTCAGAAGGTGCGGACAACTGCGTCGCGGGTCTGAAGAAACTCGCAGTGCATGCCGAGAAGAAGGGTGTGACAGTCTGTATCGAACACCTCAACACGCGCGATGGTTCTCACCCGATGAAGGGGCACCCCGGTTATCAGGGTGATGACATCGACTACGTGGCCAACATCGTCCGCCGAGTCGGTTCACCCCGTGTGAAATTATTGTTCGACATTTACCATGTGCAGTTGATGAACGGCGATGTGATTCGTCGGATCGAACAATGCAGGGACGTGATCGGCCACATTCATACTGCCGGCAATCCGGGACGTGGCGAACTGGACGACAACCAGGAAATCAACTACCCGCCGATCATGCGGAAGCTGGTTGAGATTGGATACAAGGGATTCGTCGGACACGAATTCATCCCGACGCGCGATCCGCTCGCAGGTTTGAAGCAGGCGATTCAGCTTTGCGACGTGTAGCGAGTGCCTTGTCAGGACAAGACATCGGGGGTGAGTCTGTAGGCCGGACCAAGCGCAGCGCAGTTCCGGCTGGTGTGCAGTGGTCTGTCACTCTTGCTTTGATGGATCATCGGGTGGCCGGGGCTGGACTGAGCGGAGCGAAGGAAGCCCCGGAGTTTCGGGCTAGCGGGGTGTTGATTTAATCAGACGGAACGCGCTAGCGTCCGGTTTTCTGTACAAAAACACTGCAAAAATAACCGGGGGCTAGCGCCCGGCGGCTGATAAACCGACCGACTAAATCAACAGACCGCTAGCCGCGGGTTGTGCATTCGGTCAGCACCGGCGGCTAGCGCCTTGCCGCTCACGAAACCTCAAATCTGACCGCGCGGAGTATAGGATGGACATTCATGTCCGTCGCATGACCATGAAACATGGTCGAAGGAATCAGAGCCAATGGATGTGGCAACTCACTCCAGAGTGGCTTTTCTTTATGCCGCGTCGGCACGCCGCTGGGAATCTCGCCCGCATCTGGAGTTGATCCTCAGAAGTGGTGGTGCCACGGTCGAGGAATTGGCACTCCTCGCAGATCTGCAACGTCCCGTCGATGAAGAAGAGTATCTTAAAAAATGCCAGCAATCATGGCCACAGGATCTCAACGTGCGTCTGGGTCTCGCGTCAGTTGCTGCGCAAAACGGCCAGCCGGTTGCCGCTGTACTGGAGCTGCAGAAGATCATTCACGAACAGCCTGAACTCATGGCTGCTCAGGCATTGCTGGGAGAGCTGCTGGCGAACGAGCGCAGCAGTCGATTTGATGTGTGGCATGCCGCACTGCCTTCAGACGCCGATCAATGGCCCGACATTTGGTACGGCAGAGGCGTGCGAGCCCAGTTGCTGGGACAGCAGAAGATTGCCGCGCGATGCTTTTGGCAGGTGCTCCGGATTTCGCCGATTCATCGTCGAGCGAATTATCAGTTGGGACGAATTCTTGCGGAACTGCAGGATCCAGACGCTGCCGGCTTCGCGGACCAGTCCCGGCAACTTTTCAGTCTAAGTCAGGCGCTGATGCATGCACTTCGCTCTGAAGGCATGAACGAAGTGATCATGCAACAGATTGTGCAGACTCTTGATCGCATGGGACGTGTCTGGGAAACCTGCGCGGGGGCTCACCTGTCGCGGAAAAATTTCCCGCAGTCCGAATGGCAGTCTGAGTTTTTACAACGGCTTGCTCCTTTGCTGAATGATCAGCTTCCGATGGTTTTGGCAGACAGGAATCTGGCGATGATGTGCGATCTGAGTTCGTATCCTGAATACACTGAGATTCTGACAGTGGCCTACCGGCAGTACCGTGCCGATTTTGACCAACGGCTTGATCGATCGCATTTACCGAAATCGATTTGGGCGGAGATTTCAGGATATCACCGCGTTGACGGAGATCGACGAGCAGGGCTTCGGACAGAGTTGTGCGGCAGGTGACTTCAACAACGACGGTTTTGATGATCTTTACGCTGCCAACATTGGCCAGAATTCATTACGGCTCAGCAACGGTGATGGAACATTTACGTCCGTTCCGTTGCCTGATGAATCGCCGGTTCACTGGACTTCCAGTTGTGCCATCGCGGACATTGATGCGGATGGACAGTCGGATCTGATCGAAATCAACTACGTATCCGGTCCGGATGCATTTTCGCGCATCTGCAGTGGCCGTGCCTGTTCGCCGTCGGCATTCAACAGAACCCTGGATCAGGTCCATGTCAGCAATGGCGACGGCAGCTTCACCACCGTTTCGGCATCGACTGCTGTCGCAGAATCTAAGAGGCTCGGGCTGATCGTCTTCCGCAATCCTGATGCGGAATTCCCCTCGATCTTTGTCACCAATGATCAGACCCCGAAATTTCTGTTGTCCCTGACACACGATGATTCCGGCAGGCCAGGCTTAACCGATTCTGCTTTTCAGACCGGGCTTGGTTACAGTGGCGACGGCCTGTTGACGGCGGCGATGGGAATTGCGGCGGACGATGTGGACAACAATGGGCTGATCGACTTCTTCGTCACGAATTTCAAGGATGAAGCGAATACGCTGTACCTGCAGCTCTCCGAAGCATTGTTTCAGGACATGTCTCGGACGGCCGGGTTGGATGCTCCCGGCATTCCCTTTGTGGGCTGGGGTACACAGTGCCGTGACGGCGATCTCGACTCCGATTTGGATCTCGTCGTTGCAAATGGCCATGTCGAAGATTACCGCGATGAAGGGGGCGAGTATCACATGCGGTCCCAGTTGTTCCGCAACATGGGGGACACGCAGTTTCAGGAAGTCGGCTCCGCACAGGCGGGTGACTATTTCGCAGAGAAATTTCCTGGACGTGGCCTCACCCGGCTGGACTGGAATCAGGATGGACTTACCGATTTCGCTGTGTCCAACATTGGAAGTCCGGCTTCTTTGGTGACGAATGTCACCACACACGCTGGTCATTTCATCAACGTCAGGTTGCACGCGACGACGACTTCCCGTGATGCATTTTACTCGCGCGTCGAGGTCCGTACCGACGAGTCTCTGTGTGTTCGCCAGCTTACGGCAGGGAGCGGATATCACGCTTCCAATGAACGGCTGCTGCAGTTTGGACTTGGAAGCATCGTTGATGTAAAGTCTGTTCGCGTGATTTGGCCATCAGGTGCCGAAACGATTATCGAAAACCCCGACGTCGATTGCACTTTTGAACTCGTCGAAGGTCGAACGCAGGGAGTTCAATGGAAGGACCAGGATGCCTTCGCGTTGACGGTCACTGAGGAACCTTCGAGAAATTAATGGTGCATGAGCCGCCACGTGTTAGCGGTCTGTTGATTTAGTGATGCAAGTAGGGTGTGTGCAGCGCTAGCGAAACACACCAGTTCCTCACGCTTTCTACAAATGGTGCGTTTCGCTATCGCGGCACGCACCCTACGATTAAATCCACAGCTCGCCAGCGTCCGGTTTCCTCAAGAGCAATGGGCCAGCGCCCTTGTCGTTACCTTCATTTGTGTTCAACATCCGGCTTTTTTCAATTTTTCACCGCAGCCAATGGCAAAAATTTCAGCGGGGAAATGCCTCAAAGCACCGAGAAGGATCTTGCGGAGGAAAATCGTGCGATTCAACCCGGAACGGGTTTCACAACATAGTTTGGGGTCGCCGCGTTGCGGCGTACCCCAGGCTTTGTTGTTCAACCCCGTTGGGGTTGAGTGCGCATAGAAAGGATGTTGGCAGCGTCAAGGCTCGCGCCCAGTGGCTGATTGCTCAATCCGACACGTATTTCTTGAACGGTTCGAGGACCATTCCTGCGGCTGGACAGTCGACGTTAAGTCAATCGATGTGTTCGAGTACGGACAGTTTCAGCATGGCAACAACGAAAACACGATTCACCTCGCGAAGATCGACGCCTGTTCGGTGGATGCTCGTCGCTGTCATGATTTCAATCGCTGTTTTTTTTGCCTGTTCCCGGTCGTCTGAATCGACGGACAAGTTGCTTGAAAGCGCTCGCAAGTCCTTTCGGAGAAATGAATTCGCAGAAGCCCTGCAACTTACCCGCAATATACTCAATCGCGAGCCCGACAATTCAGATGCCCGGTGGATCGCAGGTCGCAGCTGCATGCGTCTGAAGCAATATTCCGAAGCTGTACATGACTTGAACCTGATCAATCTCGATAGTCAGCACGGTGTCGAGGCCCGGCTTCTTGCTGCGGAGATTCTGCATTATCACCTGTATCTGTTTGACGAAGCAGAACTGGCGTATCGAGTTGTGCTGCAGAAGGATGCAACGAATCCGACGGCCAATGACGGACTCGCTCGACTTCTGGCCGTTTGCGGTCGCCGCAGTGAAGCGCTGCCGATGATTCTGCTGCTTGTGAAGCAACAGCAGGCCTCGGATCTGTTGATGGTGCTGGCCAGAGAATCCGGCTCAATCAATGATGCAGAGTTGCTGGAACGAGCTCATCAGGCCGCCCCGGACTCGGCGGGTCCCCTGCCTGGACTGGCACGGCTGGCAGATCTGAGTCAGAAGACCAGCGAAGCGGCGGAACTGTATCGACAGGCGGTCCGGAGATCTCCGGACCTTGTGGCAGCACACGTTGAACTTGGCAGATATCTGTTGCAGTTGAATCAGTATGAGGAACTGAACGCCTGGCGTCGGAACCTTCCGCCGGATTCTGCCTCGTCTGCGGAAATTCAGAAGGTCATTGGCTTTATTGAACTTCACCTCGGACACAGCAGTGCGGCCCTGAACTCATTTCTGGCAGCCGCTCAGTCGGTTCCGGACTCAAGAGATCTTTGTTATCAGATTTCCCGACTGCTGCAGGCTGCGGGAGATTCCGCAGCCGCACAGTTGTATGTGGAGCAATTAGAAAATATTCGCCGACTGCATGACGCGCAGGATCGTGTTCTGTTTCTCGCGGATCAGCCGGACGCACCTTCCCTGATCGAAATGATTGCGGCCTATGAACGGTGTGGATGTCTGCTGGAGGCCTATGGCTGGACTCAAATGGCCTGCGCGCGATTTCCACAAAATGTAGTTCTGCAGCAATTGAAAACGCGATTGGCAACCGAAACGGAAATGCTGAATCCGGAACTCGTGCCGAAGACTGCGAATCCGGCATTTGAAATCGCACTTAACCACTATGACTTCCCGAAAACCGTTGTGACGGGTACCGACGAGCCTGCAACAACGGAAATTGTGGAGAATCCGCCCACAGGGATTTCGTTCTTTGAAGACTCGGCTGAGTCAGGCATGCGCTTTCGCTATGAAAACGGCGCGACACTCAGGAAACGCATGTTTGAATTCAACGGGGGAGGAGTGGGAGCTCAGGATCTGGATCGAGACGGGTACCCTTACCCTGACGTTGTCTTTTCTCAGGGTGGGCGACTGGGAACTGCGTGGCACTCCTGAAAATACGAGAGATGTCGTCTTTCGAAACGTACGAGGCAGCAGGTTCGACGATGTCTCGAAAGTCGCGTCATTCGGTGACACCGATTATGGTCAGGGAGTGGCCATCGGCGATATCGATCAGGATGGTTTCCCTGACATCCTGGTGGCCAGTATCGGCTGTGCAAGACTCTGGATGAATCTGGGTGATGGAACTTTCCGGGATCAGGGATCATGTCCGATCTCGCGTGATTCTGCAGAGCCCTGGCTGACAAGTTGCGCCATTGCTGATCTGAACAGCGATTCTCTGCCGGACATCTATTTGGCGGGCTACCTGTCGGGTGCGGATGTGTTCGACCGTGTTTGTCGTGACAGCAATGGAGCTCCCGAAGTTTGCTTTCCCACGCTTTTCCCGGGGGAGGCAGATGATCTGCTTCTGAATGACGGTTCCGGTGGTTTCGTAAACGCCTCACTTCGCCTGCTGGAACCTGATCATCTCGGTTCGTACTTCGGGAAGAATCATCTTGGGCGCGCTGTCGCGAAAATCGACTGGAATGTGGACGGAAAACCGGATCTGATCCTCGGGAATCTGCAGGAACCTTCGGTGATCCTGACCAACACAAGCCATCCGTTGGGAAAATCGCTGCAAATTCAGTTGATTTCACTGCGCAGTAGTCGAGAGGCTGTCTGTGCGTCAGTGACATGTCAGACCGGAACGCGAATTCAGGTTCAACAACTAACGGCGGGAGATGGCTATCAATGCAGTAACGAAAAACTCATCACGTTTGGCGTGCAGGGCAAGGACACTGCGGACTTGCTGTCGATTCATTGGCCATCCGGACATGTGCAGGAGTTTCATAACGTGCCTCTCTCAAATCGGATTGCGATCGTCGAAGGGCGTGCTGATTTGTTCTATTTGCCATATTAGATCCATTCTTTTCAACAACCACGCAATTTGCGCGCATCTTTTCGACCGTAGTTCTTTCGGATTTCGAAATTCGGACTTCGGATTTGCGGACTTCGGATTTGCGGCTTCGCCGCGCTAGGAATCTGTCTCGATACTCCAGGACGGTGAGGCGCTAGAGGCGTATTGTTTTAATCGTAGGGTGCGTGAAGCGGAGCGCAACGCACCATTTGGGGAAAGGGGTTGAGCGAGTCGCGGAGCGACTCCCCTACGTAAGCTCAGTCGCTCCGCGACTGAGATTTTCAGACTGCTGAGTAACCCCAGTTTCAAAGTTTTACAAAGCACTAGCCGTGCCGCTCACAAAACCAGCGGTAATCAGACCGACTCCTGGTCCCGGCCTGTTGATTCAAAAAATGAATTGTTGCTGCGATATTTTTCTCCGATGCTCGCGCGACGTCACTTCCGCCTGCCTGCAGGCCAGCTGGCGTGGCGTTTGGCTGCGATTTGTCATCCTCACGGCGATCTTCAGCGCGGTTTCCATCTGGTCAGTCTGGCCCATGCCACAGCATATGGCGACTCAGATTCCAGCTTCGCAGGAAGGAATCGCGACTGTTCCACTGTTCAACGCCTGGACAATCGCATGGAACGCACATTGTGCCGCGCGAGGCATGTCGGGTTACTGGGACGCGCCCATCTTTCATCCTCTGAAAGGGACGTTCGCGTTCAGTGAGCCACAACCAGCGAAGCTCGTCGTGGCACCTGCGATCTGGTGGTTGCGATCCCCGGCGATCGCGTACAACGGCTACATGCTTCTGTCACTGACCCTGAATGGGTTGTTTACCGTCTGTCTGATGCGGACGCTGCGGGCGGGCTGGATTGCCTCCGTCGTCGCGAGGTCGCCATGATTCAGCATTCGCTTATGCATCTCCAGATCGATGTCGTCCAGTTGATGCCCGTCTGGGGAATTCTCTGGACTCTTGCCTCGCTGATTCGACTTCGTGAAGCCGCCGCTATTCCGTCGAATTCGTTGACAACGCCACTGGGAAATACCTTTCAGCGGGACACTCGAATTCGGCGTTCGGTCATTCTGAGTGGCATTGAGACTGCTCTGGCGTTCGTATCGGTGTTTGCCGTCTCGGTACATCACGGGTTATTCCTGAGTCTGCTGCTGGCTGCGACGGGATGGCTCATCGTTCCATGGAGATATTTCCGGCATTGGCTTCCGGGAGCTGTTCCTGCATTGCTGATTGCAGCCGGACTCCTGCTGCCATTCCTGTTTCCTGTCGCCCGCGCGATGCGGGAACATGCCTTTGAACGAAGCGAGACATTGGTCGCTCAACTGTCAATCAAGCCGATTGACTATCTGGTGGAACCCCATACTGCTTTCATTCAGTGCCACCTGGTCGCGCGCGGAGGCCGTTGGCAGATATCGCCAGGCTGGACGCGAGTGCTGCTTGCACTCATCGCAGTGTGTGGATCGATCCTGCCGAAGTATCGATCCCGGTCGGTTGAAGTGTGGTTCCTTCTGGCTATCGCGACTGTTGCATTCCTGCTGTCGCTCGGCGTCAATCTTCAGGTCGGCAACTGGAACGTCTGGACGACACTCAGTCAGTACGTTCCCGGTATTTCTCAGGTTCGCAGTGCATTTCGTTTTGCCTACTTCGTGCCGATCGTGGTGATTGTGCTGGCAGGACTTGGACTTGAACGGCTCTGGGATTTCTCCCGTTTCCAACGCGGCAGGGAACCCGCGTCGGAGACACGGGGCACATTAGTGGAACGGCTCTGGGATTTTTTCCGTTGTCAACGGCACGCCCGCACGCTGTCGCGATGGATTCCTGGCGTCGTCTTCGTGACGCTGGCCTCGCTCACAATGTTCGAAATACCACCTTCGACCGTCCAGCTTGTCGGTGTTCCCAGGATGCTCACCTCAGAATGGAAATCATTTGTAAAGTCAAAGCTCAAGGACAGCAACGGCGTTCTGCTGATGCCGTATGTCAAGGGGACAACGGTACGGGACTTTGACGTCACGGCGCGCTGGATGCTCAGTAGCGTCCTGGATGATATTCCAATGATCAACGGATATTCCGGATTCTTTCCGGAGTCGCACTTCCGTCTTCAGAAGGCAATTGACGCAGATCCCTGGTCTGACGAAACGCTGCGACTGCTTTACGACGCGAAGATTCAATTTGTGATTTTGCAGGGGGACTCGGCTCACCAGGTTCCACCGGATGGTACGTCGCAGTTTACTTTGCATGCGGTCGCAATGGGAGGAATGAGAGGCATGGGAGGATTGCAGATGCTGGAACTTCGTCCGAGAGTCGAGTGATTTTCGCTTCAAAAACTGGTCAGGAACCGGTAGTGCGGAGAAGGCACGGGGCCATTTGCCTATTGGTTCCGGCCCCCATTTTTAAAGCCGCAATTCGTTTCCAGACGCTTACAGAATTCTTACATATTCGTGACAGTGTCCTGACCACTGAAACAGCGAAATGGTCTCCAATACGGTGACTTGGGATCTGCCGGATGGGTTCGGACTCGGGCCCGGCAAATCCTCTTTACGAAAAACTTCAGTTTGTGCATCAGGAGAGTTGTCATGCGGAGCTTGTTCAGGGATCTGGGGACAGTTGTTGCCGTTATTGCGATGTGTAGTGCAGTCAGCGTTCAGGCGAGGGAACCGGTTGAGTCGCAGAAGCTGACGTTGGATGCGGCACCGGGTTTTTCGGTGCTGAAGGCGGGCGAGAAGCAGCAGGCATGGATGCGTGTGGGACTGAAAGGTTTTCACCTGAAACGGGAAGGTGCAAGAGCGCCGATCAACGTGGCAATTGTGCTTGACCGATCGGGCTCAATGCAGGGGGAAAAAATTCAGCAGGCTCGAGAAGCGGCGATCGGGGCGCTGGATCTGCTCAACTCCAACGACATTGTGTCAGTCATTGCCTATGACTCTGACGTCAACGTGCTGGTGCCTGCGACAAAGCTGACCGATAAGGAGCAGGTTGCCAATATTATACGTGCGATTCAGCCCGGAGGTAACACAGCACTCTTCGGAGGCGTGAGCAAAGGGGCTGCGGAAGTTCGCAAGTTCATGGACGACAAGCACGTCAATCGCGTCATTCTGCTTTCGGATGGACTGGCCAACGTAGGACCGTCGGCACCTGGTGAACTTGGCGACCTTGGTGCGTCCATGAAGAAGGAGAACATCAGCGTCTCGACGCTGGGACTCGGGCTGGGCTACAACGAAGACCTGATGGTGGCCCTTGCCGGCAAGAGCGGCGGCAATCATCAGTTCATCGAGAACGCATCGGAACTGGCAGGAATCTTCCGTCGTGAATTTGACGACGTGTTGTCGGTCGTCGCTCAGTCCGTAGATGTGAAAATTGACATTCCTGAAGGCATTCGGCCTGTGAGAGTGCTGGGCAATGCGGCGGACATCAATGGTCAATCGGTGATCACGCGCCTGTCTCAGGTTTACAGTGACCAGCAAAAGCATGTCGTCGTGGAAGTGGAAATTCCGGCGGATCTGGCTCACGCGGCTGTCGATTCCAACGGTGCCGAAATCGCAAAGTCGTCGCATTTGGCGACGGTGAGTGTTTCGTACGTCAACATGATGAGCGAGACGATGGAAACTCTCACGGGTGAAGTCTCCGTGTCTTTCAGCAGTTCAGACGAGAAAGTGAAAGCCAGCGTCAACAATGCCGTGATGGCCGATGTTGTGGCACTCGTTGCCAGCGAACAGAACAAGTTGGCGACAGATCTGCTCGACCGCGGCGACCTTGAAGGCTGTCGCAAGAGCCTTGAAGAGAATGCATTGTTCCTCAACACGAATTCCGATGCATACAAGGCCCCGTCGTTAAAGGAACTGGCAGATTCAAATCTGGAGCAACTGCAGCGGCTGAAAAAGGCGGATTCGAAGGACGCACCGGCGGCTCTTAGCGCCCGAAAATCAATGCGAGGATACCAGATTGAATCCGATTCCCAGCAGACGAAAGCAGCAAAGCCGTAGGTAACTCAGTCGGTCCGGGATGACTGAGATTATGCCGCACGCGGTCGGCATTGGCTCCTTTAACCGCGTGCCCATCGGTACAAAAGGTCGCGTGGCAGTTCGGCGAGGAAAGCTCACGACGGAACCGGCCGAACTGGCCACGTCGCCACTGGATTCCGCTGAGCTGGATTCCGCTGAGCTGATTCCGCTGAGCTGATTCCGCTATATCGAAGTGCGGATCACACCACGGATTTCCTCGACTGCATGCGCAGCCGCGAGCTACCGATTTGCGATGTCGAAATCGGCCATCGATCTGCCACCGTCTGCCATCTGGGAAATCTGACCGCGCGCCTTGGACGACCGGTGAAGTGGGATCCGACGAGCGAATCCTGCCCCGGTGATGCGGAAGCACAGCTGATGATCGACCGACATATCGCGCACCGTGGACTCACTGATTCGACAGGTGCGAGCATAGAATTCGGTGCGAGCGCATCACTTTATTCAACCACCGGGGACTTCCACTCCCATGAAATCATCTGCTGGTCTTCTTCAGTTGTCTTGAATTCCCAGGCAACTGTTTTCGCTTCTTCATCTGTCGCCGTGATTTGATATGTCTGACCTTTTTTCAGCAGAGCCTCCAGAAAATCGTTGGTATCTCGCGTCTCATCGCGGGTCTTTCCCGGAGCTTTCTCGTCACCGCTGACCGGGCCGGTCGCATCGGTGCCCTGCGACAATTGAATTCGAAGTGCGACACGTTTGCCGGACTTGTCTCGCGCCGAAAACAGAACTCTCGCAGACCCCTGTGGCAGATCGACTCGTTTGTTGACGTATCGCTCCGTCACGTTGACCGCGTGAATAGAGTCATAACCGGGGTTCCACGGCAGCGGGAAGTCGTGGTCCTGCAATCCTTCACCCACGGCCAGAAGCGATGGTAAAAGTCGTCGCGCCATGGATCTCGAGATTCATCGAAGCAGGCATGTGGCAGGACGAAGTTGTTGAAGATATCGTCTGGAATCTGCTGTTGCCACGGAGCCAGACTGCGCACCCCGGTTGCGAGCGCGACGTTTTCCAGCAATCGTTCCGAAGTCAATTGTTTCAGATCATCCCCGGTCATCCACGCCACCAGGAATCGCATAGATGCCTTTTGTTCGTCGGGAACCTTTGCCAACGCCTGTTCAATTTCTCCTGTGTTGTTGCCAGATTGCGCCAGCTGCGACTCAATCTGACGATCTATGTCGTCGGCAACAGAAATGCCAGCGACCACTTGACACAGCAAAGCGATCGCAATTCGTACATTCATGTTTCGACTCCGCAGGAGATTCTGACAGTGGCAGCCAGCTTTGGCTGCAGGCAACCAGGGAACTCTACCTCGCCATCGACAACGTGTACAATACGACCGCAATTCTCTTTCCCCTTTTCCACGACGTCCGCAGAACCACTACACTCGTGCTCTGTCAAGTCTTGAAAAAGGGGTCAGCGACGGTCTTAAACTGGATCAAGTAACAGATTCAGAATAGTGCAATTTTGAATTCATTTTTTGCGGAAGGCGTGAAAAGGCGGCGGAGGATGTCTTGCCACAGTAATTGGGGGCCAGCCCCCAAACCCCCGAGATTTTTTGAGGCATGGCGCCGGTGTTCAATCTAAATTTCTTTTTGAGTCATTATCTGGTTTTGGAGTGATGCCGTTGTTAGGATTGCCGTGTTCGACAAAACAGAGGGAAGCTCTGCGGAGACGCAACTTTC
>JAYUVA010000624.1:0-3023 GCA_043754375.1 Candidatus Kuenenia sp.
CGCGGCGTGTCGTTTGTGGAAGTGTCGCTCACCGGCGTCGATGGCGCGCCGGGTGCCGGCTGGGATACACATGCCGAAAACTTCACTGCGGTGAAATCACTTTGTGAAGTCCTGGATCCTGCCTGGGCCACACTGATGACAGACCTGAAGCAGCGCGGACTGCTCGACGACACCCTTGTCGTCTGGATGGGCGAATTCGGTCGCACACCGCAAATCAACGACAACTCCGGCCGTGATCACTGGCCGGGCAGTTGGAGCACTGTGCTTGGCGGAGCAGGGATCAAAGGCGGTCAGGTCTACGGCACCACAAGCGACGACGGCACAGAGATCAAAGAACATCCCGTCACGGTTCAAAGTCTGATGGCCACGATCTGCCGGGCGCTGGACCTTGACCCGGCGTCCACTAATCTGAGTAACATTGGCCGCCCGATCCCGCTGGCCGATCATGGTGCAACCGCGATTGATGCGTTGCTGGTTTAGCGAATCTGTAGCTTGCCTCTCTGAGTCGAGATCGTCGCAATTCTGTAGCTTGACTCTCTGAGTCGAGATCGTCGCGATTCTGTAGCTTGACTCTCTGAGTCGAGATTAACGCCGGATTGACCTCAGAGACGAGCCTGCATTGGGCTGCTCATGCTTCGCGCGGGCAGAAATGTGTCAGGCGAGCGGAGCGGCTTGCGCCCAGTATGTCGTGTGCCTGTACTGGCAAGCTGGCGGACGCCGCTCGCCAATTCTGTCACTCATAGCCGCGCGGCGCAGCACGTCGAGAATCGTAGAACTCGACTCGGAGAGTCAAGCTACGGAATCGCCAATTTTCGTCGGTAGTCACCGTACGTTTGCAAGAACAATGCCAAAATCAGATCGACGAGAGCGTCGGGATAGTGTAGATTAGTAAAACTCTGAACCGGCTCGGAGGGAACACGGCACCATTGGGCAATTTTTTGCCTGATAAATAAAGGAAACTGTACGAGTCACCCCAGCCACTGATTTTCGTTTTGGTTTTCCCGGAATTTTTTATTTTAGTGTGATACCTGGCCACAATCATGCATTTGAACATCTCTCAGCAAATGAAAATGAGCCAGCAAATGAAGCTGGCGCCGCGGATGATCCAGTCCATGGAGATTCTGCAGCTGAACATGATGGCACTCAACGAGCGGATCGAGCAGGAACTGGTCGAAAACGTAACCCTCGAGCGTGTCGAAAGGGACAAGGACACTCCGATCCCGGAGGCGGACGCCACAGACTACTCAATTCCTTCTGACGATCCGCGGGAAGTTCGCGAGCTGAAAAAGGACGTCGAAAATCGCGAACTGGTCGTTGGCAAAGAAGAAAACAACGAGTCTGACTTCGAACGGCTGCTGGAAATTTCCGCCGACTGGTCGGAAGACAATGTGGGCTTTGGTGGGTCGCGACCGTCGTCGAATCAGATGAGCGACGACATGGACCGCCAGAATGACCTCATGTCGAATATGGTGGCTCGCCCGCAATCGCTTCAGGAATACCTGCTGGAACAATTTTCGTTCTTCAGCATCAATCATGCAATGCGGGAATTTGGTGAATACCTCATTCAGCACCTGGATCACAACGGTCGGATGCAGAGCATGCTTCCCGAGATCGCGCAGCAGTTTAACCGGCTGTACGATCATAACATTTCAATGGATGAGGCGGAGGAAGTCCTGAAGTTGATTCAGCATCTTGACCCTCCCGGCATTGGTGCCCGTGATCATCGTGAGATGCTGTTGCTGCAGGTGGATGACCATTTGCCTTTTCACGAAGTCGTTGAAGTGTTGATTCGTGAGCATCTGGAAGATATCGCCTTCAATCGGTTGCCTGTGATTCAGAAGGCAACCGGATATTCGATTGACCTGATCAAGGTGGGCATTGAACAGATCCAATCGCTGAACCCGTATCCAGGACGGGGATTCGAGCAGCGTCACGTGCAGCGTGTCACGCCGGATCTGGCGATCGAACAGAATGAATCCGGTCGTTACATCGTAAAGCTGCTGGACGAATATGTACCAGAACTGCGTATCAGTCCTCGGTATCATAAGATGCTGAAAGAGAATCCAACACAGGAAACGAGAGACTGGATCAGACGCAAGATTGAGTCCGCTCGCTGGCTCATTGAATCCATCGAACAGCGTTACACGACGCTTCGAAAAGTCGCCCAGGAAATCGTCGATCATCAACGTGAGTTTCTGGACAAGGGACCGGAGTTTATTCATCCGTTGAAGATGCAGCAGATTGCTGATCGCGTGGGCGTGCATGTCACAACGGTGTCTCGAGCGGTCGATGAGAAATGGATTCAGACGCATCGTGGATTGTTTCCGCTCAAGCGATTCTTCGGCGGTGGAACTCAGACAGCCGACGGCGAAGAAGTCGCATGGGACACGATTCGTATCAGGCTGCAGGAACTGATTGACAGCGAAGATAAGAAAGACCCGCTGAGCGATGACGCCCTGGTCGATGCTCTCGCCACCGACGGCATCAAGCTGGCCCGCCGCACAATTACCAAATACCGGAAACAGATGCAGATCCCCAGTTCACGCCAGCGACGTGAGTATTGAGCCTTGTGTCAGGCTCCGCAATCGAGACGTGAAGTCTTTCGTACTGACTCTTAATCTTAATCCTAGCCCTTAAACAAATGACCCCGGACAGGTGTTTTTGTGAGATTCTGTGATTTCGCGGCGCGCAGGCGCGAACGAAGCGGGCGAATCGCTTGAGGTGCGTCGGGTTGAAAATTCTGCATCGCGGAGAAAGGAAAAAAGGGGTCAGGCCCAATACTGTTCGGCACGACGATTGCAGTTGAATCGTGTGTGCTTGAATTTTGACGAGGGCGGGGGCAATTGGCGAGTCGATTGCAGGATTTCGGAGACTTCAGACGGAGGTGTTTACCGTAGCGCGCAGCCGCGAACGGCCCGACACGTAGAGACGCGCGGGGGCCTTACTTTTTGGCAGCTTTTAATTTTTCAATATGCCGTTCCAGCTCTTCCAGCGAGGCCCAGCCTGACATATAGAGGCAGATC
>JAYUVA010000625.1:0-6122 GCA_043754375.1 Candidatus Kuenenia sp.
CTCACTACGCCAATCCCACCGATCTGCGAAGAAACCACTCCGCCGTCAGCAAACCCAGCAACGTCATCATCAGCCACCATTGACTCCATGCAGGCTGTCGCCGGAATTCCGATTCCGCCTCGGGAATCGGCAGGTCCGAAATCAGCGACGCCAGCTCACTGGATGTATTCAAAACTTTGCCGCCGGCAGATGCCGCGACGTCGTTCAGCAGTTCATGATCGGGAAACGGATTTTGCTGTTCGAACGGATCATGCAGAATCTGAATATCCAGCGACGAACTGTCGACCTGAGTGAAATCTTCATATGCCGTCAGTTCGAACCGCAGCGCCTGACTCGCGCTGCCGGATTCCAACGCGTCCGTCAGATCCAGCTCGATCTCATATCCCGATGCTGCCCCCACCGATCTTCCTCCGGACTTCGGCAGATCGAACTCTTCACCCCAGGCGATCATCGGCCCCTCTTCGCCACTTTCACGCACCAGATTTCCCGGCCAGCGAACAGGAGAATACAACGACTCATCATTGCTTAACTGCTGAGGTTCCAGCATCGCCACTATGCGATAATCCTGAGTCTCCGCCGAGTGTTCATCAAACGTTGATGCTCGCAGACGCAGCTTTTCGCCCGGGCTGTAGTATCGCTTATCCACAGTGACCAGCAATCGACGCCGACCGACAGAAGAACTCTCGGTCAGCCAGTAGATCGCATTCCGCCAGAACCGGCCATAGAAGCCGCTCTTTTCTCCGCCCCATCCATTGATCATGCGATCGGCTCGCGGTGACGTCATCGAAACACCCAATGCCATGCTGCGACCCTTGCCCACATGAGCGGCCGCAAGAACGGGCAACTGGGAGCCATTTGAAACAGCCGCCTTAGATTCGCCAGATGACGACTGCCCGAGTCCCGGAAACGTCGCGATTGCAGATGGCTGTCGCGCCGGCATGGCGACTGAATTTGTCGTTGCCAGAAGCGTGCCGACATCCGGCTTCAAACGCAATCCCGCATGCACGCCCTGAAAGTCCGGAATCGCTTTGATGGCGGCCAGCCTCAACTGTTCGTCATCCTGCAATCTCCAGACAGCGTGACTAACTTCGCTTTCAACCGGAGTCACGACAACATTCGATTCAGAATTCCAGTCAGCACCCTCCATCGACATGCTGACGGGCAGCAGGCTGGCCAGCGACGTCTTGTCCCATTCTCCTCCCGAAAAAGAAAACTCACCGCCCGCCATCAACAGGCCAGAACCCCGCTCCGCAACACACTCGTGAATCCACTTCAACTGCTCAGCCTCGAACAACGTGCTCGGAACATCGCTGAGAATAATCGCGTCGAATGCAGACAGCTCTGCTTTCGTTGCCGGGAACGCTCGCGACCCGGTTTGGTTGTTGGCATCATAGGCCCGCTGAAGGAAACCGGAGGCTGCTGTCACCACGGAGCATTCAATATCCGGGTCTTCCGTTAATGCTCGCTGCAGATCCGTGTAGGGCCCAACGATTGATCGGACATTGCCTTCAAGAATCGCGCGTTGCGGCGACCGACTTCCCTCCACATACAGCACGCGGATCTTTGTCCGATCAACCGCAATCTCTGTCTCAAACGTGTTGTTGTTCGTGGCAATTTCATCGGCAAGGGCTGTCACCTGCACCTGCAGATCCTGAGTCTTTGCTTCGGACTGAAACGTAAGCGTCGCCGATTGAAAGCCGCTTTGCAGAATCACCGGAAGGCTTTTAAGAACCCGAGTCGTCCCGTCATCGTCCGGGCTTGTGATCGACAGCTCAACGGCGCGTCCGTCGTAGCCGTAACTGCGCAGGAACACATGAATCTCGACTTCCGTGAACTTACGGACTCGACGAGGTGCCACCACACCGACAACTGCCACATCGCCTCCGCCCGACATGTTGCCCTGCGGAGCCACATGCACCGGGACACCGAGTTCTTTAAACGACGCTGCAGCTTCTCGAACTGCATCCGGATCACGCACGCGGCCGTCTGTGAACAACACGATTCCCGCCGGCGGCTTGCGACCGAATCGACTGGGCAACTGGCGCAGAGCCTGCAGAAGTCGGCTGTCAGAATCAACGGGCTCAATTTGATCGAGCGGAATGGCCTGAGCGACCGATGACGGACTCGGCTTTGGTGCAGCCGCGGCTCCCTGTGTTTTCACAGCATCCGACGCGATGGATTCTGACGCGGCTGCCTTCTTCTTCTCCGCTTCTTCTTTGGCGGCGATGTCTTCCGCCGTCAGCACTGCAGAGAGACGTTGACCAAAGCGAAACATGCGCACGTCCGCGCCAATTTTTTGTGCGTTCTCGTTTTCAGCCGCCGCGATCATCTGAAGAGAGTCATCCCAGCGATTGGAGCCGCTTCCCATCTGCATGCTGGAGGATGAGTCCAGCACGAAAAACATCTCCGGCCGATCTACATCACCGGGCGTTTCAGTGACGCGGACAGGATTAAAAAACAACAAGCCCAGCACGACCAGCACCGCACATCGCAGCGCAATCAGCATATTGCGGCGCGCGATGGTCTCGGCCGAACCGAACAGCAGTCGAGTGATGCCATACAATGCCGCAATCACTACAATGCCGATCAGCATCGCGTCGGAAGAAAGCGGCGGAAGGAATTCAAGGGAGGTCAAAGGTCATCCCTTCCAGACGACAGCACTTCATAGTAACGCTCCACCAGATGTTCATACTCCGGTGGCACAGCGCCACCGGAATCGCTTTCCATGTCTCCCAGAAAGATTTCCTGAATTCTTTGCTGCAAACTGGCGGCCAGAGCTCTAGTGACAGCGGAATATGCCTCCGGCGGCACGAAGTAGTTGTTTTGAACATTCCACGTTCGCTGGATCAGCTCAGCACTGAATCCGCCGCCATTTGCTGTGATCAATTCCCGCAACTGATCGGCAGCCGCTCCACCAAGCTGGTTCTGATCGACCTCGTCAAGCAGTTCCTGAGCCTCGCGATGCCACGCTGCCACATCGTCGGTCGTCTCCAGTTCCTTAAGTTTGTCAATCATCCCCATCAGCTTGCCCTCAAGTTCCATCAGTTTCGCCAGCCGAGGAGCCACCAGACGGCGATGGATCTGCTCCAGTTCCTGAGCCGTCACTTCCATTCGCTGCGCCACTTCACCTGCCGCCGCCTGAGCGCCGGACAGATCGTCATTTTCGATCTGATCCACGATCTTCTGCATCTGTTCGATCTGCTTCGTCAACTGTTGCTCTTCTCGCACACGCCCCACCTGCGCGGCAGATTCCTGATCCTGCTCACCTTCCGCATTGGCAATCGCCCTGGTCACGTCTTCAAGAGTTCTCCCGGTCTCAGCCAGCTCTCGAGCCGTATCCGCCAAAGCCTCTTTCGCGGCATGCATCTCTTCCGGCGTTTGCGGCTGCTGGGAACCGCTGCCGTTGCCGCCTTGCCCCTGCGCCTGTGATTGAGACTGCGACTGACCATTCGGCATCGGTGAGTCACCCTGCGGATTCTGTCCCATCACATTAGCCTGCTGATTCAACTGAGACTGCAGTTGAGCTTGCTGCTGAGCCAGACGGTTTGCCAGATCTCGGGCTGCCGCAATTCGCTGAGAGATCTCTTCCTTCAACAACGCCTCGGCTTGCTTCCGAAGTTCCCCAATCATTTGTTCGGCCTGCTTCACCTGATCCAACGCCCCGGCTGGATCACCGCGAGTCAACGTCTCGGCTGCGGACTCCGCCATCTTCGCTGCTGCGGCCATACGTTCGCGAGCCAACTCGGTGATCAGAGGCACTTGTTGCATCTTCGTTTCGATGTCGCGAGCTTCAATCGCCGCCGCATGCTGTCGCTCTTCCACTTCCTTACGAAGCTCGTCAGGAGATTTTGCAACATCCGACTCGCCTTTTGCGGACTCGGCTTCAGCCTCCTGAGGGTCATTCGCAGGCTTATTTTCGTCTGCAGGGTCATTCTCCGACGGCGTCGCATCCTTTGGCGATCCAGAGCCTCCCTGTCCGTTGTTACCATTCATTTGCGTCTGCCCCGGATTGGAACCCGCGCTCATGACCGACGCCAGATCGCCCGTAACGCGACGTTCTTCGTTCTCAAGTTGAGTCAGTCGTTCGATCAGCTCCATCACTTCCTGCTGATCAGACTTCGGCCGACGCAGCTTCTGCGCTTCCTGACGACTGAAGGCCCGCAGCGCAGCGCGATTCTTTGGAGGGTTCTTTCGAATCAGAATTCGCAGAACGTCACGGCCTTCCACGAGCAGTTTAATGGCATCACGTTCCTGAGCCACGGCATCGTCGAAGCGGCCATCTCCCAGAGAAGTAATCGCACCCAGCATGGCTTCATAAGCCTCAAAAATCAGCTCTTCACCGCCAAATTGCATCGCCACAAGAAAGTCAGCAAGCCTCTTTGTGCCGTCGGCGATGATCTGCTGTTCTTCGATCAACGCATCACTCGTATCGGTTTCTGGTGCGCCGCCGGCTTTGATTCGCTGAGCCACTCGGATTGTCCGATTCAGCAACGCTCGTTCGCGGCGAATCAGGTCACCCAGCAGCATGATCTCTTCACCGGGCATACCCATCGGATCTTCCATGTCAACAAGCTGATATCGTTGACGAAACGGGCGAATGTCGATGAACCGCAGCTCCGTCTCCGTGCGATGCGCGCTGTCCGGATAGTTGTCTTCCGCAAAGGCGAAGTAAGACACACTGTCACGCTGCGTCAGTTCGAAGAACTCCAGCGGTAACAGCTTTTCAAGAATCGCATTCGTCTTGAGAGGCGAATCAACAGCGTTCGCCTCTTCCACAGCCTTTGCAAAATCTTCGTAGTGCAGCGTATGAGACGACTCGTTATTGATCTCAAATACGATCCCGGCATTCGACAGCCCGAAGTCATCTGACATCCTGATGAGCAGCAGAACTTCTGCAAGAGTATGAACCTCCAGCTCTTCAGTCGGCTTTTCAAACCAGACTCGCGGCGACTGATCTCTGCGGACTCGAATCGACGCTTCGTCCGTCTTCACTTCCACGCCGTCCGAATCCACCGCATGCACGACGTAGCGCAAGTTGTCCGTCACGACCATCGACGTTGATAGTTTGGTTCCATCAATCTGTAACGGGATTGTCTGCGCTTCTGCATTCACGGCTGCAAAGCTGCCAGCCGGTCGCAGCGAGATGGTTGCCTGTGCCGGCGGACGATCCAGAGTGATTTCAATCGTTGCCTGAGATCCATCGATCGCCGTGAAGTCTAAATCTTCAGAAACAGCTTCGGAAAGACGTGTGTAGCTCGGCGGCGTCAACTTCACACTCACCCCCACCACTTCCAGCGGATACCGCACAATGACCTGATGAGTGTCCGACGAGGCCGGACCGGCTTCAAACTTGTATTCGAACGGCTCCTGAATATCGGGCATGGGCACTTCGTAACGCCGCAGCTCTTTTGCAGAATCCTTCAATTCAGCTTCGGTGAGTGCGACCTTTTTCCACTCGGCCGATTCCGAATTCTCCGGCGCGCGGTTGGGCGTCAGCCCTCCATGCACGATTTCTGTCTTCTTCCCACCATCAATCGCTGTCGAATTCGCCAGCGTGGTGCTCGGAGGGCTGACGCCCTGCCGCTCGCCAGTCAGTGGTCTTGTCAACAACTTCGCATCACGATCAACTCGGCCCTTCATCTCCAGCACAAGCGACGTGCCCTCGCCCTGAACAACGATCATGTCGCCCGACGTCGCGGCGGCCGTTGTATACGGCACGTTGCCCAGCAGAGAGCGTTGAACGGCCGTCTTCCATTCACCGTTCACCGCGCTGCTGGTCAGCAGACTTCCGGTCAGAAAACAGGCCAGCCCGACTGTCAGAATCAATGTTCCGGTTCGCACAATAGCGGGCAAATCGAGCGCCAATGTTCGGCGATCCGTCTGAGTCTGAAGATTCTCCACCATCGAGGGCACGATCCCTGCGTTTCGTAACTCGGATTCACTCATACGGCCGAATTCAATCGTCGTCCGCACAGATTGCCCGAGCTCAGGAAAAGTGCGTTCGATCTCAGCCGCTGTGTTGCCAGCGTTCCACCAGCGAATAATCCTCAACACCCATCCAAACGCCACGAACAAGCCGCCGAGCACCACCGCGCCCAGCAGCAGGCGTCGCAGATTCAACG
>JAYUVA010000626.1:0-8927 GCA_043754375.1 Candidatus Kuenenia sp.
GATTTTCCGGACGCGAAGGAGTCGGATTTCCACAGTCTCCGATGCTTGACTGGCACGGAGGTTGCTTAAAGATTCTGTCGAGAGAGACTGGGCTCGGAGTGAGATCCTTGAGCCCGAGTGCTGCCTTGAGAACGCAGCGTACTGCCCTGAGAACGCAGTACTGAGAGACAGTGGCTCGCCTGAGAAACGAGTCTGTGTATTTGAGCGAGTGCCTGAGAAACCTCGCTCCTTGAAAAAGGCCATCGGATTCAATTCAATCCGATCGGCCTTTTTTAATGCGCCAGCGTCAATGGTTTAAGGATGGCGATGACTACAATACGCTGGCTGTCATCCAAACAGCTCGGCTCATCACATTCGGTCGACGGGCGGACTCATTGAATCGTTTTTGCCTCTCGCCCGTCGCGAAGGCGATCGCCATCCCGCGATCTTTGTCAGTGTTCATCAATCAGAAATCGAAAGCGAAAGTTATGTCTGATCAGGAAAAACGAAGCACCATCATTTCAGAACTCTGTGTCGCGTATTGGATGGAGATGGAGACAGTGATGAATTTTATCGCCTGCTCGATCAATCTGGATGGCGTCCGCGCGGAAGAAATCAAGTCGTCTCTGCAGGCAGATATCGCGGCGGAAATGATGCATGCTCAGTTGCTGGCGAAACGCATCAAGACGGTCGGCGGAATCGTACCCGGCAGTGCGTCGTTCGTCTCGCTACAGTCCAGCCTGCAGCCACCGAAGAAGATGACAGATGTGGTCTCCGTTATCAAGGGTGTCATTATCGCCGAAGATGCTGCGATCGCTCAGTATTCGAAAATTATTCGACTGTGCGACGGCTTCGACTACGTGACGCAGGATCTGTGCATCACCGCACTTGGTGATGAAGAAGAACACCGCCGTGAATTCATGGGCTTTCTTTCTGAGTACGAAGGATGAGACATTTCTTTAGAGGCATGACGAAATAGAGTATCCTGGTGACAGGCATGGCCAGCTTGCACCGCCGGTCACTTTTCCTGGCGCCGCGCTGATTCCCACTTTGGTTCCCATCCCGGAATCTCAGTGCGCGCGGATTGCAGATAGGTGCCACCCCGTCGATGACGAACGACGCAGCCTGAAACGCAAACACAAGCATCCCGAAGGGTTGCGTCGATAGCGGGAAGTTGCAACTCGTGCGTCTGCCAGTCTTCCGAAGATGTGACGGAAAACGTCGCGTGGTTGGCGGATGCCGTCTTTCTCAGTCAACGTACCGTTCCGGGTTTCCCAACTGATGTCGCTGGCGGCTTTGGTTTCCGTTCTGGATCAGCGACCGCTGTTCCGCTGAGCAGCAGTGGTCGATGCACATTCGATGGCTGTGATTTACGCTTCATAAAGGTCTGCGAGATACCGGGATTTGACTTCGTGTGCTGAACTTTTCCGATTCGTGGATTCGGCTGCGCTGTACCGAGTCACACACGTCCACTATACGGAACAACGAAGCATATCGAGGGACAAGGAGCCTGTCATATGGCTTTCACACGATCCGCGACTCCGCGTGATGGTCGCGAAGCTCGCACAGAACAAGGAGCGCGTCTACGATCGGTGCTGCGGCTCGGAGGCCATATTCATGCAGACCCAAAAGCCTGTCGAAGACGACCCGCAGCGAGTGCTGTGTCAAACCATCTACTTCGGGTTGTGCTCATCAGCCGCTGGGCGTTCGCCGACGGATAGAACCCGACGCTGATGCGTTCCGGCTCATAACCTGAACCCGATAATCAAATCTTGACGGAGGACTCGTTTCAGAATCTATACAGACCCTCATCGTCTGGTTATAACAGGCGACCTGCCCACATTTTTGGCTTGTATGCCTGATCGAGTACTTGCACACCGATTTTTTGTTTTGAGGGATCTTCCATGGCCTCCCGATCTGCAAGACCATCGATTGCCTGCTCGCGGCGAGATTGGTTTGGGCATGCCCAAAACGGTTTGATGGCGATCGCTTTGTCACAATTGGCGAGCGATTCTCTGTTGGCTCAGTCGATCGATGCCTCAACGGACAAGGCTCCACATCATCAATCTCGCGCGAAAGCGGTGATTCAGCTTTATATGCAGAGCGGGCCGAGCCAAATGGATCTGCTGGATCCCAGGCGTTTGCTGGCCAAATACGAAGGTATGAGGTGCTGACAATTTCAGGGACAACTCATTCTCTTAGCTGGAGCGTTTCGTGAGTTGTTCGAACAATGGTGTCAAGCCTCGCCCGGAATGAACACGCGCTGGAATTGAAAACTATGACACGATTCTTCACGTTGGCTCTGTTGATTCACTCTGCCTGTTCTCTGGCAGTCGCGCAGTCGCCGGTAGCCGTTTACGAAATCGGATCGCGACGAGAATTGTTCGTCGAGGGCACGCTCATTGAACGCCTGGCGGGAGAGGCGGATCTCCGGCTGCAGCATCCTGTCCCTCAGGAAATCGTGCTGGAACACAACGAGCCCTGGGAAGGCAGCGGCTGCGTGTATCACAGCGTGTTCAAGGACGGCGATCGGTATCGCATGTATTACGCAGCCGGGCACCTCGACGTCACTCCGAAAGGCGTGAATGCCAGTACGCACGGCCTGTTCTGCTGTTATGCCGAAAGCGAAGACGGGATCCACTGGCAGAAGCCGTCTCTGGGACTGCATGAGTTCAACGGGAGCACGGCCAACAATATTGTCATGGTGCGACAGCAGGTCGGCGACGCCACTTCAGAACCCGGTGAGCCCGCTGTCTTCAAAGACGAAAATCCTGATGCTCCGGCAGATGCTCGATACAAGGCACTGTTACCAGCCAGCCGATTGCCCAGGGATCATCGACGCGGATTGCTCGCGTTCAAGTCGCCCGATGGGCTGCACTGGTCACCTATGAGCGACAAACCAATCATCACCGACGGCGCGTTTGATTCGCAGAATCTGGCGTTTTGGGATACGGCCCACGGCCACTACCGGGCCTATTGGCGCTATTTCACAAAAGGTGGGCACGACGATGAGAAGGTCTGGGATCCGCAGGGGCATCGGGCCATCCGCACAGCCATATCAAAAGATTTTCTGAACTGGACAGACCAGGCGGATCTGCAATATGTCGATTCACCGTCCGAACAACTCTACACAAACGTGGTCTCGCCGTACCACCGTGCGCCGCATATGTTGATTGGCTTTCCCATGCGCTACGTGGAACGCGGCCACAAAGACGGACCGGATCATGAAGCACGGGCTGGAGCGGACTCTGAGCAGATTCGCGAGTGGTCCGCATCGCTGAGGGCGCTGCCGGAATTTGAAAACCGCCAATGGCGAGCGAGGGCAAGCGAACGATACGGCCGAGCGTTGACCGAGGGCTTATTGATGGCGAGCCGCGATGGAGTCACGTTCAAACGCTGGAATGAGAGTTTCCTGCGCCCCGGCATCGAACGCAACGGCACATGGAACTACGGACATCAGGCGATTGCCTGGCATCCCGTCGAGACCAGAGGAACGCTCGAAGGCGCTCCCGATGAACTTTCCTTCTTCGCTGTCGAAAGTTACTGGACCGGCAACAGCGACCTGCTCCGGCGTTATACGCTGAGACTCGACGGGTTCGTTTCCGTGAACGCCCCGATGAGTGGCGGCGAACTGATCACGCGGCCAATCACATTTACCGGGAATCAGCTGTGGCTCAACTTCGCCACATCTGCCGCAGGCAGCGTGCAGGTCGAACTTCAGGATCAGGCAGGCAAGCCTGTGCCAGGATACTCGATCGACGACTGCGAAGAACTCTTCGGCGACACGCTCGACCGCACAGTCATCTGGAAATCAAATCCGGATCTGGCAACGATTGTCGGCCGGACCGTGCGGCTGCGATTTGTGCTCCGCGATGCAGATGTGTTTTCGTTTCAGTTTCGTGATTGAGCACAGAACTCCTGCAAGTCGTGCCAGAGGACCGCTGCGTGATACGCCATTCGATCCAAATATTTGCCTCGTTTAAAGGCAGTCGCCGCACCATTTGACTAAGATACCTCGGTGATCAGGAACGGATTCAATGGCTTCAGGCAAATTGAAACAAGGCAAGTGACAATCGCTATGGGACGAAGTTTCGAAAATCGCAAGGCCTCGATATTCAAGACAGCAGGTCAGAAATCAAAACTTTATGCCAAGTATGGCAAGCAACTTTATGTGGTTGCCAGAAATGGCGTACCGGACCCCGAAAATAACCCGGCGCTACGGAACCTCATTGAGAGAGCCAAACGCGATCAGGTACCCAGTCACGTAATTGAAAAGGCGATCGAAAAAGCCAGCGGTGTTGGCGGCGAAGACTTTGCGGCCGCCCGCTACGAAGGTTTTGGTCCCGGTGGATGCTCGGTTATCGTCGATTGTTTGACCGATAACAATAACCGTACCATTTCAGAGGTCCGTAATTGTTTCAACAGGACCGGCTCGAAGTTGGGACCTTCAGGTTCCGTCTCGCATTTGTTTGACCACCTGGCGATTCTGTCCTTCAAGGGGGATAACGGAGATCAGGTCCTGGAAGCCATGTTGGACGCCGATGTTGATGTCGATGATGTCGAATGTGAGGATGGCCAGGTAACGTTATTTGCCCCGGCAAGTGAGTTTTACAAAGCCAAAACTGCGTTGCTGGAAGCGTTTCCCGGAATAGAGTTACAAGTCCAGGAGATCACATTCCACCCTCAGGCCAGCCGGGAAATCACCCCGGAAGATCTGCCCATGTTCGAAAAGTTCATCATCCTTCTGAACGACTGCGATGATGTGCAGGACATTTACCACAATGCGATAATGCCCGGCTAGTTCGACTGTCCCGGATTCACGACCTGGAGCAGGAAATCGCGTTGAAAAAGGTGTCTGGAACTTTGGAGGCATCAGAAAACATTGCGATAACCTGTTGCCGGAGAGTTCCAGACACCTTTTTCAACCCAAGGTGATTCGAAGTCGTCTTCAGGAAAAGTCATTTCGCCATGTCTCAACCCTGCATATTGCCGGAAATCGCTCAAGCCAGCGTGCGCGGGCAGCGGGCACGAAAGTCGGATGTGCCCTTCTTTCTGGTGATGGGAGGGTTGTCGGCGAGTTTTGTGGTGCTCATTGTGTTGCTGCTTGCGGCCGATGTGATGTTCACGTCGTTTGCCGACTTTCGCGATGCGATCCTGAAGCCGGAGATTCGAGCGGCGTTTCGGTTGACGCTGTTGTCGTGCACCATCGCAGCCATGATGTCGCTGTGGGTAGGGACTCCGCTCGGTTATCTGCTCTCGCGATACAAATTTCCCGGTCGATGGCTGGTCGATACGCTGGTGGACATTCCGGTCGTTTTGCCACCACTCGTGCTGGGGCTGAGTTTGCTCATTCTGTTTCATTTGAGAATTGGCGGCCCTGATGGCTGGCATCTCGAAGCGTGGTTGCGCGACGGCCGCGTTCCGCTTGCCCTGCACGACGGAGGTTTTCCCGTCACGTATCGCTGGCCAGCGGTGATCCTTGCGCAGTTTGCCGTCGCGTGTGCGTTTGCAGTGCGCACGATGCGCGTCACCTTTGATCAGATCAATCCGCGCGCGGAAGATGTTGCGCGGACGCTGGGTTGCACGCGAGGCCAGGCATTCATGCAGATCGCATTGCCGCAGGCCTGGCGTGGCATGATCGCGGCGGGCACGATTGCATGGGCGAGAGCGCTCGGAGAATTCGGGCCGATCCTGGTGTTTGCCGGTGCGACGCGGATGAAGACGGAAGTCCTGTCAACGTCAGTGTTTCTGGAACTGAGCATCGGCAATCTGGATGCTGCGGTGGCCGTATCACTGTTGATGGTTCTGATGGCGGTCACCGTGCTGCTGATCCTTCGCGCGATTGGCATGAGGCTGACAGCATGATCGAAGTCCGGGATGTGACAATTATGGCAGGGACGTTTGCACTGGAACACGTATCGTTCCGGGTCGAATCAGGCCGGTACGCTGTCCTGATGGGCCGTACTGGTCAGGGCAAGACCACGATACTTGAGGCGATCTGCGGATTGAGAACCATCGTTTCCGGAAAGATTCTGGTCCATGATGTGGAAGTTTCCGCTTGGTCCCCGGGCGAACGCGGGATCGGTTACGTTCCGCAGGATCTGGCCTTGTTTCCGACCATGACCGTACAGCAGCATCTGGAGTTCGCGCTGCGCCTGCGTCACACGGCACCCGCACAGATAGCCGATCGCGTCGCCGAATTATCCGATGTGCTTGGCATTTCGAAGCTTCTGCAACGCCGCATCCAGGGACTTAGCGGCGGCGAAGCGCAGCGAGTTGCCGTGGGGCGCGCGTTGTCGTTTCGTCCGTCGGTCCTGCTGCTCGATGAGCCACTCAGCGCGCTGGATGAGACCACCAGGCGGGAGATGCATGCGCTGCTGCGGCGCGTGAAAGAAACGACCGGAGTGACTATGCTGCATGTGACCCACAGCAAAGACGATGCTGAAGCACTGGCCGATCAGCGATTGGTACTGGAGGCAGGCAAAGTTTTTGAGTCTCCGTAACCTGACTCTCTGAGTCGAGACACGCAGCGGCGGCGCAGTCCATGCACTCGACTCAGAGAGTCAAGCTACTCAAAATGAAAGACCACTCATGCAGATTACGGTCCAGTTTGAAGCGCAGCTGCGGCACGTTGCAGGCGTCGGTCATGCGGTCGTTTCGGTGCCCGATGCGTGCAGCGTCACGGATGCGCTCCGGGCCATCGCCGCTCAGTTCGGGCCGACACTCGCAGAACGGCTTGTCACGGCAGACGGGATGGCTCTGCGAAGTGTTCTGTTGTTTGTGAATGATCAGGCGATACCGCACGCGATGACGGCGGAACATCTGCTGAAGTCCGGCGATGTGCTGTTGCTCTATCCGCCGATTTCCGGCGGCTGAAGGTTCTATGGAGTGCGGCGACTTGTCGCCGCTTTGCTTTTCATGTGCTACTTCGGCAATCCTTCGTTCAGCGGCTGCAGGTCGTCCGGAAGAAAGAATCCGTCACGGCGAATCACTTCCCCATCGAATGAGATTTCGCCGCCACCGTAGTCGGCACGCTGGATCAGGACAAGGTCCCAGTGGACTCGGCTGCGATTGCCATTGTCGGCTTCTTCGTAAGCGTTGCCCGGCGTGAAGTGGAACGAGCCGCCAATCTTTTCGTCGAACAGCGTGTCGAGCATCGGATGCAGAATGCGATTGTTTGTGCCGAACGACCATTCCCCGATGTACCGGGCGCCTTCGTCTGAATCGAGTATCTGATTGAGGCGTTCGGGAGCATTGCGACACGTCGCATTGACGATTTTTCCGTCCTTCAGTTCAAACCGAATACCATCAAAGACGGTCCCCTGATACCGGGACGACGTATTAAACTGAATCGTGCCGTGTACGCTGTTTTTGACCGGCGCCGTGAAGCATTCGCCATCCGGGATATTGCTTTCTCCGGCACACGGGACCACCGGAATGTCCTTGATTGAAAAAGTCAGGTCCGTGCCCGGTGCGGTAATTTTTACCTGATCCGCAGCTTCCATGCGGGCTTTGAGCGGCTTCAGATCTTCGGCCATCTTCGCATAGTCCGCCGTACAGACGTCGAAGAAGAACTCCTCAAACTGCTCACAGCTTTTGCTGGCCGCCTGAGCCATCGAGGGCGTAGGATAACGCAGGACCACCCAGCGGGTTTTTGGGACGCGAATCTGGATATGCACCGGCTGCCACCAGTGTTGCTGGTAAAGATCCATGCGATCGCCGGCGACATCAGCGAACTCACTGGAATTCGCGGAACCTCGCACGCCGATGTACGCATCCATTTCGGTCATCACCGCCGCTTCAAATTGCCCCGCCAGTTTCATGCTGTCTTCGGTCGCGCCACGGTACAGGCTTCTCAGGACGGCATTGTGCTTGATGTTCACGATCGGAATCGCACCGACACGACAGACTTCATCGACCAGTCGGCAGACCAGATTCGGTTCTGGCAGGTCAAACGCCTCGATCAGAACCTTCTGGCCGGACTTCAGTCGGCAGCTATGGTGAATGAGTACGTTCGCCAATTTGTCAATGCGAGGATCCTGCATGGTTAATCCGGACTTTCAGGAAGATTCAATTCAGACCTTAAAGCAGCATTCTACTTGTTCTAGCCGGATTCGTTAGAATTCGGGACGTGGTGATCGTGCCGCAACGCACCAGAGTTCTCACGAACTCTGCGACAGATTTTCGAGAACTGCGTTTTTGATGTCGTGGGGGTGTAACGCATTCTCTCCGGAATTTCATCCCATTCGATCCGACATTCCTGGTTGAGCGCTTGATGTACCGGGCGAGTGGCAAGCAACGTCCAATAGCAATGAGTGGCACGGGAGGCCTTTCGACTGTTTTCGCATGCCAGAGTGAGTAGAACAGGGTGGCGCGAACCCGGTCACTCCGAGAACGAACCCGGCTCAATTGTATAGAGGACTTTTGATAATGACCCTCGAAGAACTCGAACGATCGATCACTCATTTACCTCCGGAAGAGTTGACTCGATTTCGTGAATGGTTTCTGACATTCGATGCGGACAACTGGGATCGGGAATTCGATGCTGACGTTGCGGCTGGTCGCCTCGATTCACTGGCTGAATCTGCCATTCACGAACATCGTGCAGGCAAGTCAACCCGGCTATGAGGAACTTCGCTTCCAGGGCATTGAGGCAGTCAACCAGCAGTTCGCGTCGGGTTTCATCCACTCCTTCGTTATCCGAATTTGGACTGACGAGGCGAACGATACCGGGGACACAGGTTTAGGAACAGATACCGGGGACACAGGTTTAACAGAAACAGAAACAGATACCGGGGACACAGGTTTAACAGAAACAGATACCAACAGGAACAGATACCAACAGATACCGGGGACACAGGTTTATACTTGACAGTTCAGCCTGAGTTGGTAAGATGGGCGGAAGGTTGAGTTTTGGGATTGGTTGATCTGCTTGGGGAAAGGTGGCT
>JAYUVA010000627.1:0-2896 GCA_043754375.1 Candidatus Kuenenia sp.
GAATCCGGGACTGACGAAAGCCGCCAGCAGGCCCTTGATCTCATTCATATCACGTGTCAGCTGGCCGTCCAGCAGAGCTTCCTGAACGGCGTCCTGAATCCGTTTTGCGTCTTCCTTCAGGCCTTCCGTTTTGGCCTTCCGCTTTAGTTCATCGACGCGAGCTTCGTCGGCCTGCAATTGCTTCTCTGACGCGATTTTTTCCAGCACCTGTTTCGACTTCTCGTCGGCCAGTTGTCGTTCGGCCGCAGCGATCTGATCGCCCTGTTCTTTCTCCGCTGCGGCACGTGCTGTGGCTCGTACTGCGGCCAGCCGATCGACTTCCGCTCGTTTTGATTGTGTGTTGTGTTGCTGGAACGCTGCGGCAAGGCCGATATTGCCAGGAGGTAGTGCGGACGTTTCCCGCTGAATGGATTCGAGCAGCAGCTTCTGGCGTTCGAATTCAGCTGCCTGCGTTTTGAGTTCCTCACCCAAGTCACTCAGCCGCTTTGCGTGTTCGTCAGTAATCGAAATCGTCGAGGATTCCGCCCCGGCCTGAGTAAAGGGCTCCGTCAGCGGGGTCAACTCACTTTCCCAGTCGACGATTTGCTCGGCCGTCGGTCGCGTACGCTGCCAGATGTCAACGACCATTGGAAAGTGTTTGGCACTTCCAGCGATGCGATTACCCGCCTGACCATTCGACAAAGTCGCTTCGAGGGCTGCCCACTCGGTTTGCGTTTTCTTGAGTTTACCCAGGTCACGGACGGCGGCGTTGGCCGACGATGCATGTTTCGCCATGTTGGCTTTGAGAAGTGCCTGTTCCGATTGCGTCACGCTACCCTGGTCGCTGATGCCGGTTTTCCCGCCCAAGGCAGATTCCATTCGAGTGATTCGATCCGTAAGTGAGCTCAATTCCTGTCTAGCACGGTCGAATTCAGCCTGAAGCTCAGGGTTGCCGGATTCGTGATCGGTCCGGAGAGCATCCAGACTGTTGTTCGTATTCTTTATGTCATCACGCAGGGCCGTTGTGTTGGCGCTGTTGATGGACATCAGCACGTATGCTCCGATGCCCAGCACGGCCCAGGTAAAAACGGCCATGCGAATGGTCGGAGTGATCTTTTCTTTGAAGCGCAGCAACGATGGGGAATCCGAACTCATGACAAACATCTCCCGAGAAGTGACGAAAACAGAAAACGATACGCTATCGGAACAGTCGTCCGACCTGGTAACTCAGAAAAGCATTGGCCGTCAGCATGACGGGGGTCACCCACGACAACGAATTGAAAATTCGAGCGACACCCCATTCCGCAGTCAGCAGGAACAACGCCATAGAGATCGTCATGCAATGAGCGTAGTACTTCGGTGCGGCGAACCGATGACAGAGCGCATGATCCGCAGACGCTTGCCAGGTCGCCGCGATGGCGGTCACGGTTGTCAATAACACAAACAACAAACCTCCCTGACCCAGCATCCAGCGATACTGCAGCCAGAGTACGACGCCACTCAGTCCGATCGCTGCCACCATCAACACTGGGGCAAGGCTCTGATGGAATTGCTGCTTACCTGCCCGTTCAATTGCCTGTCGTCGCTCTTGTTCCTTCCGGATTTCGACAGAGCCCCAGCCGCTCAGCACATACGGACCAATGACGATGCCCGGATCCAGGTCGAGGATGGGTTCATCCCGCACATCAACCTGAGTCCAGTCTTCAACCGAGACATCTCGTTCAATAATCAGTTCTCGCACGATGTGCCCATCGATCACTTCGACGAACGGGTACAGCCATTCCGGGATCGATTCGACCAGTCGCACAATCTGGGGCGGCATGATGACCGTGCTGTTGCGAATACTCGTACGGACGGCATTGATGAGTTCATGCTGGTGCCGGGCGAACCGGATTTCATGCTTGATGCTGTGGGTCGAGGTGGTTCTGCGGTTACCGATGACTCTGCGACCGAAGCCGCGAGCGCCGGCCTCATCGCTTGTCATTGTATCGGTGATCGTGTCGGTTTGCTCCCCCGCTCCCTGAATAACGACGCGGCGGAAGAAGTGGTATCGGCAGCACTGCTTCGGGAGCCATTCCACAAGGCCGAACAGCTCCAGATCCACCATCCGCTGCAGCATTTCGAACAGTTGCCGTGAAAAACTGACCGATTCGTTTGTCAACGACGCATCCAATTGAGTGACATAGACATCAGGGGACTGTGAGAGGAGATCGGCGCTCACGATATTCTTCGCTGGCATCCAGCCCGAAAATGCCTGGTCCGTCATCTCGTCCAGTTTGGCTTTGAGGATCGTGTCTCGGGCTTCTGCGTGGGTTTCACCTGCGCCCTGCCGGAACTCTAGATTGGCTCGGCAAACTTCGGACACGAGATTTTCGATATCGTTTTGAAATGCCGCCAGCTGTTTCAGACTGTTGACATAGGCACCGACGACAGTTTCGCGGTCAGGATTTTGAGCGAGCGGAAATTCATGCCACGCCAGACGCTGCGAAATCGCTTGCGACAGTCGTCCCGGCAACGTTTCGTCGGTCGGTTGGACTTGCAGTTCGCGAATGCGATTGCGTGGCGGACTGTGGCGGGCATCCGGCAACATCGGAAATCGCCGGTCTGCGCGCATGACTTCGAACGTTACGGGATCGGCTTCGATTGATCTTTCAGACATGGTTCAATCTCCAGGATTCGATTGTCAACCGGCCTGTGACTTCACATGTCGGTGCTGGGTATCGCCATGTAAACGCAGATCACCCGGGCATTCTGCGCCTGCGATCACCAGAATTTGAATACTGGCCGCCGCAAGGCGGCCACTGGGGGCCCCGCACGGAGCGACAGCGCAGTGTGGGGGCGGAGCGTCCAGCGGAGCCTTTCGGATTGCATGCTGCCCCAGCAGCATCAATCCGGTGCTCACGCCAAGTGAGCACGG
>JAYUVA010000628.1:0-2801 GCA_043754375.1 Candidatus Kuenenia sp.
GCCTGAGCGACCGCAGTCATCCCTTCAACTCGGGAACTGACGAGTCCGGCAATGACTGCTGCGAATCGCTCGGCAAGTCTGTCGAGAAATTCTAAGGCTTGCTTGTTCATCAACTATCTCCATGGGACAATTCACCCGGGTAAGGTCAGCAACGACCGATGTCATTGCCACGGGGGGAGTGATAACCCAAGTCGATGAACACTCGCGTTGCAGCGAAGTATGAATCTTGGAGCAGATCGATGAAAACAAGCGCCAACCTCTCGGACCAGCAAATGGTTTTCCTCGATCCCTTTCTTCTGGAGCGTGGTCGTATCAATCTCGGGTGGTCAATTAAGAAATTGGCGACCGAAGCTGACATCAACTACCGGACACTTCGCGACATTTATCGCGAGGAGGGAGTACTGCCATCGAAGGCGCTCGATCTCGCAAAGCAGCTCGGATGCAAAGTCGTCGACCTACTTTCGCCGCGAGATCCACGGTATGTGGCTCAGTCCCCGAACAGTCCCAGTCATGGACTTGTTGAATGGGAGACAACGCAGTTTCTCGAACACGGACGACTTGCTCCAAATGGTTTGTACTACATTGTCAGTTGCATGCGTCATCGCCACACCACAAGTCGACGCGGGCGTGGAAAGTACTACCATCTTGGATGGATGCGATCCGGTGCCCTCGAAGAAATGCAGCACAAACTCTCACGGCATTCTGAAGTTTGCTGTCGAGTTAAGTCACATCGACATGTCGCAATGAATCTCACCTCCGTCCCGAATACGGCCAAAGATGGCTGGTGGGTGGTCGACGAATGGACTGGCGAAAAGACCGTAGCTGATGTTGTTCAGGATGGCCCGTTTCCTGCGGAACGTGTCCCCGCTCTCCTTCACGACATTGCCACAGGGCTGGCTGCGCTTCATGAGGCAGACGTGATCATGCGTGAACTGGCACCATCACGAGTACTGCTCGCGGACGACGATGGTCACGCAGTGCTCACGGATTTTGAACTTGCGAAGCTGCTCGACGGCGTTCCCTCGGTTTCTGAGGACTGGCCGGAAGATCCATTTCGAGCCCCGGAACTGGATGGGGCTCCGGCAACTGTGTCATCCGATCTGTTTAGCCTTGGACGTCTCGCGGCTACAATCATCACGGGGACTGTTCCGATCTTAGGACAGGAGTCATCTGCATTCGCGCAGTCAAAGATGCCAAAGCGATTGCAGAAGTTGATGACACAGTGTGTCGCCCCGTTTCCCAAAGATCGGCTGTCTGAGTTACCCCCACTTCACAAAGAGCTTGCTCGCTGGGCCGAGAAATAGCGTTTTATGAATCGCAATTCTGACTTAGGTATACCGCCGAACGATGGCCGGTTTTCTCCCCGACGTCGCTCCGTTGGTGTGCATGTACTCAGCGAATTCGTGTTTTGCCCACGCGCCGGGGTGCTTTCCAGTGAGTCGCAGCGAGAAGACGACGGCGAGGAAGACGTCGCGCTCGGCCCGAAGCTCAGTGGATTTTTCGACTATGACGAACGGATATTCGCTGAACGATCCGCGGCTGAGTGGGGTCGCGGAAAGAATTGGTTCACTCTACTCGCTCCCTGCATGTTGCTGATATTTGTCGTTTGGAGACTGGCATCCCCATTTGCCGCCGTCGTGGTGTCCCTTCCTTCACTGTATGTATTGGCAGGACTTTGGGATGTTGGGAGTGCCTTAGCGATTCTTAGGCGAGAGCGAGCGGTCTTCAACGTTGCTCCAACGGCAGCAGTAAATATGAACCCAAACCAGATTTATGAGATCAACTGGTGGACGTTGCGAAAGGCGGGATTCGACTGCACACGACCGCGCGATGCCTATGTTGATGAACAGTTGAAGGGACGCCCGTGGAGACTCCTGGTGAAGGATACTCAGTGGCGCATTCCGGTGATTCGCAAGCACCGGGGCGAGAAAACGTGTGGGCCACAGCACGTGGTGCGAGCGGCGGCGTATTGTCGGTTGGTCGAAACGTGCGAAGGCGGTCGCGCTCCATTTGCCATTCTGCTCTTTGCGGACTCATACGAAGCGATCGTCATCCCGAATTCTCCGAACTCTCAGGCGATGCTCGACCGGAGTCTTCGTGAAATGGATGACGTACTGACAGCATTTGAGAGGACGCGACTACAGCCTGCAGCTCCGACGGATCAGCGATGCCGAGGATGTCATTGGGGACAACCCACAAGTTTCAGAACCGAAACTGTGCTGAACGGGGTCCCTGTCCCACCACTGCGGATTGAAGGAACCGGCAGCGCCGACTATCACAGTTGTTGCGGCGATCGTTTCCAGTGGGTCGCACCGCACGAAAGAACGATCGCGTTGCGAGCTGCAAATCGCGGCTGAAGAGTTCAGGACGTAACCAGATTGTCCCACCATCGGATGACTCTGGTCAGCCATTCGATCGGCTGCGGAGACTGCGGCGGCCTCTGTAACTCAGCATGCAGTTCATTCAGTGAATTCAGCCACGCATGCCGATCAGGAAATCGCTCGGCTGCTCGAAGTGACAGTCCTCGCATGACGCAAGCATCCAATCGCTCCCGAAGTGAACGTGTCAGTCGCTGACAATTGTGGCTCACTGCACCTGGTGATTCCTGAACGCGCTGAGCCTGGTCGATCAGCTCCGGCTTCCCGGCCTTGCCGCCAAGGCCGGAATAGGGAATCTGTTGAGTGAGCAGTTCATAGAAGAGCACTGAAATTGAAAACTGATCATTATGAAATCCCGACTCTCGAAAGTCAGGAGCCGTGTAGACCGGATGCCGTCCGTCGCCGTCAACTCGCTGGCCCGTG
>JAYUVA010000629.1:0-4249 GCA_043754375.1 Candidatus Kuenenia sp.
GCGACGGGGCGGATTGAGCAGGTCAATGTGGAGGAAGGGAGCAAAGTCAAAGCTCATGATGTTCTGGCGATGCTGGAACACGCAGATCTGGATGCATCCCTGGCGGCAGTCAAAGCCACGGCCGCTCGATCCCGCAGTGAGTTGCTGGAGCAGGACGTGGAAATCCAGCGGACTCAGAAAATACTCGACCGGTCGCAAAGATCTTTCGCCGCAAAAACGATCGCCGCTGCCGAATTTGAGGCAGACGAGTTTCAGTACGCCGCCGCCGTGGCTCGCAAGTCTTCCCTGGAAGCGGCTCTCCAACTGGCCGAGGCGCGTGTTGAGGAGGCGGAGCAGCTTGTGGAAAATATGTTCGTACGCGCCCCGTTTGCCGGGACTGTCATTTCCAAAGATGCAGAATTGGGCGAATCGATCATGCCCGGAGGAATGGGAGAAGCTTCGGGACGTGGTTCGGTCGTCACCATTGCGGACCTCGACCGTCTGGAAGTCGAATGTGACGTCAAGGAAGACTTTATCAGTCGCGTCACTGCCGGGCAGCAGTCTGAAGTGGCAGTGGATGCGGTGCCTGATCGTCGTTATCAAGGCAAGGTTCGCAAGATCATTCCGATGGGTGATCGGGCTCGAGCTACTGTGAAAGTGCTGGTTGAGATTCTGGATGCAGACGGACGTCTGTTTCCGGATATGAGCAGTACGGTCTACTTCCTGTCGTCCGGAATCGAGGAGCAGTCCCAGAACGAAAAACCGCGAATCTTCTGCCCGAATGACGCGCTGCAGACTGAAGGTGCTGAACGGTTTGTCTGGATCGTCACCAGCGACGATCGCCTTAAAAAGCTGATCGTCGAAGTTGGTGAAGAAAAGGAAGATCGCTCCGAGATCCTGAGTGGTCTGAGCGGCGGTGAAAAAGTTGTTGTCAGTCTGCCGCAGGAATTTAAGGATGGGATCCTGGTGAAAACGGCGCAGTAGATGGCCGAATTCAGAGTTCATGGATGTAATAACATTCGCGGACATCGGAAAGTAGTTTGTAGTCCCGGCTTCAGCCGGAATTGCCGCCTGAAGGCGGGACTACAAACGTCGCAATCACAGCCTCGTGGAGCAGCGAGATTGTGACCCGTAGTACGAGAGGCGCATCGTGTGCTGCAGCCGAAAACTATCAGAACGGGAGTTGTTGAGTGTCCAACCTGAATGCGGATGAAACCGTTGTTGTCGTGCGGGATGTGTGCAAGGAATTCTACCGTGAAAAGCTCACGATTTCTGTGTTGAGCGGAATCAATCTGCAATTGTCAGCAGGAGACTATCTGGCACTGATGGGCCCTTCGGGCTCCGGCAAGACGACCCTGCTGAATCTGATTGCCGGGCTGGATCGGCCAACGTCGGGGGACGTTGTTGTCTGTGGTCAGAACCTTGGCCAGTCTTCTGAAGGCGAGCTGTCCAAATGGCGTTCGCGGCACGTGGGCTTCATTTTTCAGATGTACAATCTCATCCCTGTACTGACCGCGTATGAAAATGTCGAGCTGCCGCTTACGCTGACGTCGTTGTCCCGTCGTCAACGCGATGACCACGTCAAAGCTGCACTGGAAGTTGTCGGGTTGCAGGACCGGATGGATCACTATCCGCGGCAACTGTCGGGGGGTCAGGAACAACGCGTCGCAATTGCCCGGGCGATCGTGACAGACCCGACACTGCTTGTCGCTGACGAACCTACCGGCGACCTCGACGCAAAGTCTGCGGCAGAAATTCTGGAATTGATGCATCGACTCAATACAGAGTTTCGCAAGACAATCGTCATGGTCACTCATGATCCGAACGCAGCGTCACGTGCGCGGCGTATTCTGCATCTGGAGAAAGGTCTGCTGGTCTCCGAAGTCGTGAGCAGCCAGGCGAAGGAATTTGTACAATGAAGATCTTCAAATACATCTGGCGAAACATCCGCCGAAATCCGATTCGCAGTCTGCTGACGATCATGTCCGTTGGTTTCAGTCTGGCCCTGATGACGGTGCTGTATGGTTTTCTGGCATCTCAGGAAACATGGAAGAACGGTGCCGCCCAGGCAAATCGCATCGTCGTCATGAACATTCAGGGGTTCAGTGGGAAACTTCCCTTTTCTTCTGTCGATGATGTTCGATCGACAGAATTCGTGGCGGCCGCCGTGCCATTTGCATGGTTCGGCGGATCCTACCAGGATGAGCAAATGCCGTTTGCTCAGTTTGCCACGGATCCGGAACACGTATTTGATGTCTGGCCGGAGTACACGATCCCGCCCGAGCAACTTGAGGCGTTCAAAACGAATCGGCAGGGATGCGTGCTGGATCGACGTATTGCCGAACGGCGTGGCTGGAAAGTCGGCGACCGAGTCCCATTGAAGGGTGCGATCTACCCATTTGACCTGGACCTCGAAATCAGCGGAATCTTTGATTCACCGAAGAATACCGATTCGCTCTATTTTCACTGGGATTATCTGAACGAGGGACTGAAACAGCAAAGCTACCCGAACATCGACAACGCCGGAACGATCTTCGCCCGCATCTCCAGTTCAGACTCCATTCCCACCGTCATCAAATCTATCGACGACAGATTTGGCAACTCTGACACACCAACTCGAAGTCAGACGGAGGCCGCCTTTGCTCAGATGTTTGTGGATATGCTGGGCAACGTGCAGGTGTTGATTCGCAACATCGGACTGGCAGTTGTCTTTTCACTTTCGCTGGTGACAGCAAACTCCATGGCAATGGCGATGCGGGAACGCGTCACTGAGATTGCGGTGCTCAAGGCGATTGGATTTCCACGATCGAGAGTACTGTTCATGGTTCTCGGAGAAGCCTGCGCCATCGCGATGCTGGGAGGATTCCTGGGCGTTGGGATGGGATGCCTGTTTCTGCAGGGCATGAACAGTCTGCTGCCACGGTTTTTTCCGTTTACGGTGATGGAAATGCTGGGCCCCTGGATCAGCTATGGCCTGATCGCTGCCGCAGTGCTGGGACTCATCAGCGGAATTGTGCCGGCGATTCGAGCCGCTCAGATGTCCGTGATTGATGGTCTGCGACGCGTTGCCTGATTCTCCTTTGACCAAAGTCGTTGAGCCATGATTCCTGCCAAATACAATCTCCGCAATCTCCGCGTCCGCTGGATGACAACGCTCCTGACCGTGGTCAGTACAGGGCTTGTCGTCTGGGCTTCCGTCCTGTGCTTTGGACTGACTGACGGCCTGCAATACGCGCTGAAAGTCACAGGGCATGAACTCGACCTGATCGTGCTGAGGAAAGGTGCCACCGACGAGATCAGCAGTGGCATCGAACAGAAGGTGGCCCGGGAAATTGCTTCGCTCCCCGGAATTGCAAAAGATGAACAGGGTCAGCCGCAGTGCTCGGTGGAGTTCGTTACAATTCTGACAAAGCCGCGCCGCAACAATGGCGGTACCGTCAATCTGATCGTACGCGGGCTGGAAAGTGTCGGTCGCACTTTGAGACCGGGCTTCCGGATTGTCGAGGGACGTGACATTGAGCCTGGAAAATTCGAGGCCATGACCAGCCGCAGTATGGCAGCCCGATTTGAGAACCTCGCAATCGGCGAGAAAATGGAAGTGAATCGACAGTACTTTGAGATCGTAGGATATTACGAAGCAGCCGGAAGTGCCGCAGAGTCAGAAGTCTGGACAGACCTGAGAGACCTCACGATCGCTCGAAAAACACCGGCCGCCGTCAGTGCCATTTGTCTGCGCGCGGAATCGCCGGAAAAGCGGGATGCGCTGACTGCACTCCTGGCCGATGACAAGCGGTTTCAGCTGAATGCGATCCGCGAGACCAAGTACTTCGAAGATCAAATGAACCAGGCGAATGCCGTGCAGTACATCGGCTATATCATTGCCGGCTTCCTGATTTTTGGAGCCATGTTTGCAGCCGCCAACACGATGTACGCCGCAGTGGCCAGTCGTGCCCGGGAAATCGGAACCCTGCGTGCGCTGGGCTTCCCTCAGGGCAGCATCCTGTTGTCATTTCTCTTCGAATCGGTCGTGCTGTGTTCTCTGGGTGGCCTGATCGGATGTCTGGCAACTCTGCCATTCAACGGACTCTCGACGGGCACCGCGAATCAGTTCAGCGAGATCACATTCTCATTCCGCTTCGGCCCGCGCGTCCTCGCGCAGGGTGTGATGCTCGCCCTCGTCATGGGCCTGCTCGGCGGACTTCTGCCCGCAATCCGCGCCGTGCGATTGAACATCATCACGGCACTGCGAGAACGATGAGAGCCCGACGCT
>JAYUVA010000630.1:0-3831 GCA_043754375.1 Candidatus Kuenenia sp.
GTCGTTGTTCCGGGGACGTATCTAATCCCCATTGTCGCCGGAACGTCATTGGTATTTCTCGCTTTCTTGGGTGGTTTGGCTGCGTTCGCTGGTGGTGCAAGGGCGACGAGAGGCGCTATACGCGTCACATTTTGGGGGGCACTCGCGATGGCACTGACCGCCGGTGTTGGGGCCTTGTACGGTACGATTGTATAAGGGTGTCGATCCGGATGCGATGCCCGCGCGACCAACCCGGTAAGACGAATAGAGATCGGAGATCGACCGTGAAGCCCGACGCGATGGGCCAGCCCAAGCGAAGCCATATCAGGCTTGTTGGTCCGCCAGATGAACATTCCTAAAGTGGCAAACACGCCCAACAGAATCCCTTTTTCAATTCCAATGAGTAGGACCGCCACTAATGTGAGCACCCACGCAGCCGCGTCGGCTTTGTTATAGGGCCAGAGGTGACGCAGGGTCTTAAAGTCGATCAAAGTGACTACGGCCGCGAGAATGAGCGCGGCGAGAGTGGCATGCGGCAGGTTATAAATGAGCGGCGTAAGGAAGAGGACGGACAGTCCGATCTGCATGGCCTTAATCATCGAAGCCAGTCCTGTATTCGCTCCGGCGCTAAAATTCTCACCGGAACGGCAAAGGAACCAGCTACCGGATAGCGCCAACCGTGCGAGAAGGCCACGTCTGCGCCAGTGATGTCGAGGTACGCGTCCGTGATCGGATTGTCCATCGTTGCTTCCAACATGGTCATACGGTTGAGCGCCGTGGCCATTTGCCCCACGACTTCGCTCAGCCGCTCACGAGTTACTTCCAAATGTTGTGTTCAGGGAGAATTTTTCAGGCGACGATTTCGGTATGAGTTGTAGGGGATTTGGTGGTTGAGGATTTGAGTTCATCGGCTGACTGTTCGATGACACCGTCGACGAAACGGACACCCTTGATCAGTTCCGGAATGTGCTGATGACCTCGCAGCTTTCGCCAGCCTTTGGCAGCGCTCTGAGCCAGCTTGAAGATCATCACCAGTGAGGCTTTTGCACTGCCGTTGTTCTTTGTCTTTCGATGACGAAGACGGATCGTGGCAAACGTACTTTCGATCGGATTCGTCGTGCGGATGTGACACCAGTTCTCGGCGGGAAAGTCATAGAACGTCAGCAGCACGTCACGATCTTTCCTAAGACATTCCACGGCAGCTGAATGCTTGGCTTCGAACGTGTTGAGGAACAGGTCAAACGCTTTGAGAGCTTCTTCTTTCTTCGGTGCATCCCAGATCGAATGCAACATTCTCTTCGCCTGAGGCTGAACTGACTTCGGCATCTTGTCGAGCACGTTCGCAGTCTTATGAACAGTGCAACGCTGGACTCGTGTCGTCGGAAAGACCTTCTCAAGAGCTTTCCAGAATCCCAATGCACCATCGCCAACAGCAAGCAGTGGATCGTAACGCAGGCCGCGAGCTTTGAGGTTCAACAGCATCTCCTTCCATGACAGTTCGCTTTCACGAAAGCCATCAACAACGGCAATCAGTTCCTTGGTGCCGTCTGCTGTGGCACCCATTAAAACCAGCAAACACTGGCGTTTTTCATCAGAGTCACGACCTTCGTTGTCGTTGAAGCGAATGTTGCTGTGAATGCCATCCGCCCACATGTAGACGTATCGTTTGTCCTTCAATGACCGCTTTGACCATTCATCGTACTCTTGTTCCCAGACGGACTTCAGTCGTGTGATCGTGGTCGGTGAAAACCCCTTCGCATCTTTTCCGAGAAGTGACTGAAGCGCTTCCGGAAAATCGTTGGTGCTGATGCCTTTGAGGTACAGCCATGGCACCAGTTCCTCAATGGATTTTGTCTTGCGCAGATACTTCGGCAGGATCGAAGAGCTGAAGACTTCACGCTCCTCTGGAGATCGCTTATCACGGACTCGAGGTTGCCGCAGCTGGATGGCCCCAACTCCAGTGATGAGTTCTCGCTCGGGAAGTGATCCATTTCGAATGACAAGCCGACGGCCATCTTCACCTACGATGTCGGATCGATTCTGAAGATACTCATCCACCTCCTTCTGGATAGCGGACTGCAACATCTTCTGAGCTCCTTCTCGCAGAATCTGACTCAGCACGTCCTGCACTTCGCAGGTGGAAGAGTTCACCGAGGCAACCTCCGAATTGTCGATGCCGCAGACTGTTTCAGAGACGGATTTCTGATTACTGTTCTTCATGGGTGGCGTTCCTTTCGGGGAGAATTGGTCTTTGTTTCGTAACCAACTCATCTCGAAAAACGCCGCCTCTTTCAACCCTCACTCAAACACAACTTTCGACAGTAACTCGCCGCTCACGGAATGGTTTTAGCTGCTCGTCGATGCCAGCCGAAATAGCCGGCTCTGTGATTACCGCATTCGACAACCAATCCGGCAAGAGTTTACAATTTCGTCAATACCCGCCCGACTTGGCAATGTAAAAGGATTGGTAGTCCGGTGACAGGACACCACAGGCCTTTACATAATTGGCTTGGCAAATCAGGTTACTTCTTTACTTGGCCCTCCCTCAATCGCCGGTGAGCAAATGGTTGGCAACGCCGAGGCTGAATACGTCTAACTGATCGCGCAGGTCGCTTGAGGTGCTGCACGTTTCAAGGACAGTCGATTCTCTTATTCTGAAACTTTTGAAAGGTGCTCAGAATGTGAGGGAAGCGATCTCCCGGCGGTTGGAACACCAGACGACTGCTTCATCCCCGCGAACGACGCCAATTGCGAGACCGACGATGACGACTGCTTCCGTGGTTGTCTGCATCAGACGGAGATTCGCTCGACGATATTCCTCGTCACCCGCTGCATGCGTCGGTCATACAGTCGTGTCGTCCGAGGATCTGCATGTCCCGCCAGATACTGGACATCAGCCAATGGAACTCCCTGTTCCAGCAGATCTGTGATCGTGGTCACCCGAAAGGAATGGGGCGAAAAACGTGTGGAAAGGCCCGCTTCCTTCAATCGACGCTTCATCATGCGGCCCATGTCGTCAGCAGTCATGGGATTCTGAGTAAATCTCCGCGACTTTCGAACCGTGGTTCGGAACAGAGACGAAGCTGGAACGGCATACTGGATTCCGCTGTGCCCCAGATAATCCGTAATTGCCAGGCTCAGGTCATGTCTGACTGGAATTTCACGAACCTTGCCGTTCTTTTCATGAAACCTCAGGCAATATTGGTCACCGACATTGTAGAAGTCCATCCGCCGGAGTTTCGCAACAGCACCAACACGAGCTGCCGTGTAGATAAGAATCCCGATAATCGCTCGATCCCTGCGTCCGACATCGTGAGAAACGTCAATAGACTTCAGCAATTGTCGCGCATGCTCGATGGAAATCTCCGGTGTCTTCCCTTCAACCGCCTGATGCCGTTCTGTGCGAACTGACAATGCTGGATTGAGAATCACCACATGACGCATTACTAGTTCATCAAAGAATCGTCGCAATGCGGCAAGATGTAGTTTTCGCGTCGGTGTGGATACAGGCATCGAATCCAAATATCGACCCACATCTGCCGGAGTGATCCGAACCAAATCAAGTTGCCGTCCTGCACACCATTCAGAGAACCGACTCACTGCATGCAGATACGCTTTCCGGGTAAATGGATTGCGAATCTGCCCGTGGATGAATTCCTCAAACGCAAACCTCGCCGCGCCGCCTGCGTCACGAATCAGTTCCGGCAACTCGGCTTCCTGAGTCTGCACCAACTCTGTGTAGTGGCCGGTCAGCCGCAATTTGTCTTCAGTTGGCATCGTCCTCCTTGAGTAACCATGCGTCCGTTTGATTTGCAGAAGCCTGGATTGCTGCAGCCAACGACCGCCAGCCAA
>JAYUVA010000631.1:0-11687 GCA_043754375.1 Candidatus Kuenenia sp.
CCTTGAAATTCAGCGTGAGTTCGGTCTTTTGAGGCGGGAAACTGATTTTGACGGTATGCGGAATGATATGGCCACCGCATGTTCGATGATTGCTTAACTGCACCCTCAGCAGGTGATCGCCGTTGTGATCGATTAAAGAGTGTTCCCGAGCAAAGCCGCGTACGGTATCGACTTTGATGACTCGTCGCAGCGGCTGACCACTGGCGGATTCTTCGATCGACACCAGCCAGAGCTCACGCGATCCGGCCGGAGGTTTCTGGATCTGAAAATTCTTTGCGTCCAGCGGCTGAATTCCCAGGATCACCATGAGCCATTCGGGGTCCAGCCGAGGAAAATTGCCGGGGAAATATTCCAGCAGATGTGAATCTTCGTGATGCCATGTCATCACAACTGGCTCACCTGGTTTAAAATATGACCAGCAAAGTTCGTCATTCGATCCGACATCTGCCATCGCCACAAAATTGTCAGCCGTGAGTCGGAAACTACTGGGGGCGCTACAGGACAAAACTCCTGAGAGCTTCTGTGGCAGCGGCAAACCCGGCATCCGCACATGCACCTGTGTCTCCATGCACCGCCAGCCGTAAAGTCCCTTATTCTGCGAATTCAGGTAATCGACCAGCTCTTCGCCACTCAATGTGTTCGACAGCACCGGATCGACATGGTGCACGACCGTGGATTTGCCGCTCATCTGACAGCCGACAATCGTCGTGTGCAGGATCAGCAAAAGGATGTTGCGGGATAAAGTCATGCGATCCGGATCGGCAGAGAAACAGACGAAAAGAAGATTGCTCGTCGTGCGGGATGGCTAAGCTGCGGTGGCCCGTCCGGAATCAAAGAGCTGCTGCTGCAGACGATCAATCTGTTCTTCGTTGAGTTCTTCTTCCGGAACATCGAACGGACCTTCGCCGGCACTGCCGACCAATCGCATTGTCGGACGGTCGTCGAATTCCACGACCTCTTCCAGTACCAACCGCCGCTTCCTTAACAACAGCAGCGCAAGGACGTAGCGATACTGCTGCTGCACGATGTTTGGAGAATCCGAAAGCTGAAGGAAGTAATCGAACAATGAATCGGCGTCCAGCTTCGGACGACCTGCGTCCGTGGACTCGGCAATCTGACTGCGCCAGTGACCAATCGCTTCTGGCGGTGGTCCTTGCCAAGCCTCGCCGCTGAAGTCCTGACGCACCAACAGACCGTCTTTTTCGATCAGTATCGACCAGCAGACATCCCCGGATCGAAATGGGTGGCCGGTTTTCGCGCAGCATTTTGCCGCAGGGCGGATATTGAATTCCATTCGTCAATCGCCTCAAATCGCGAGTTCACTCGATCGCATCACTTCCCTGGTGCGTCCGTGTTCGCTTGGTTCGGTCAAGCCGAGCATGGTAACTCACAGATTGTAATTTCGCCAAGAGCGAATCCGTGAGGCAGAATGTTGATTTAGTCGCTCGCGACCTTTCATTGGGGGTTGACAGCACCTTTGCACAGCAGAAATTCCAGTGTTTTCAGGTACGCAAAGGCCCTGCAAGCCATAAAGCAGGCTCAGCGGATTACGTCAACATGCATCTCGGTTGCTTCAACACCCGCCTTCTGCAATTGGTTTATCCGTGTTCCCGCATCATCGCCAGACTGCTTGTTTGCCGTCGAGAAGACGCAGAAAAGCAGATACGCAGCAGACGGGGAATGCCTCTTTCGAGTTTCTTCCAATCCAGCAGAATAGTTGCTTGCACGCTTGCAATATAGGTGGGGGGGTAATCTGGCCCGTCCGGCGAGCTTCATTGATGTTGACTCGCGAGTCGAAAAACCATTTTTGTAATTGATTGAAAGGGAAGATTATGCTTAGAGTCATCGTCATCTGTATCCCAGCCGCATTGTTTTGTCTCGTGTGCGATAGGGCACATGCGGAAGTTATCGTTTCGTTCACGACGCCAACAGTGACGAGTGTCGGAGTTCCGGCGGTTTTCGGAGCAGACATCAGCAGGGAAGTCGTCGTGCAAAACGTGCCTGGCTGGAGTCTGATTGGGCCAGTCAATTACAGCCTTGTGGGCATAACGATAGTGCCAATGCCAAACGGCGGATTTGGTTACCCTATGTACATGTATTCCCATACTCAGCAATATGTCCAGGGCGTTGGTAAATATCAATACAATGTCTTTCGGAATTTTGGGGGTAATCCGCTGTCTCCCAACAAGACATACTTCAGTACTTTTGAATACACGCCTTAGCTTCACTCCGACTTCGATGGGTGACGGATTTTGCGGTGAATCAGTTTAATGGATGAACTGAGGGGAACATGCGTCGCGGGATTTCTATCACTGAAGTTTTGGTTTCGTTGTCGGTTATAGGATTGCTGATGGCGATTCTCGTGCCTGCCGTTCAACAGTCACGTGAGGCCGCTCGACTAATGCAGTGCAAGTCGAACCTTCATCAATTGGGCGTGGCATGCAGTAATTTCGAACAGACGTACCGCTTTCTTCCCTCCAGTTCCCAAGCATTCACGGATCTGTTGCCGTACCTGGAGGGCGGGAACGGTGTTGTTTCGCCACCCGTGATGTCGTGCCCAAGCGATTCGAAAACACACCGAGATTTAGGGGAAGTCAACTATCATATAAGTTCTGGTAGCAGTTTCAGGGATGCGGCATGGGATTTTGACGGGATTCTCGATACGAAACTTCAGACCAAACCTGGAAAACACGGTCGCGCGCTGCATGAAATCTCGGACGGACTCTCTAATACAGCTTACTTTTCTGAGCGTCTTTGCGCGGGCAGTTTTGTCAGTGACCTGACGGAGGCGGAACTGGCAAACGATCCAACGAGATATTTGTGGTACATCCGGGAGCCGTTGTTTGGGCCCAGCGGCAACGAAAATGAACTGGTAAGGCGTTGCGAAATGGAGCGAACAACGCAGTTTCCTGCTTCGCCTGGAACACTCAGTCTGTTTGGTGTCTGGATGCCGGGCTACAACCATCTCACAACGCCAAATAGACCGCCTTGCTTCAATGGAAATCTGGACTCCGCGACTGATAATGTGCCGGTGGTGCCTCCGACCAGTCTGCATTCAGGAGGCATCTCACTGTTGCTGTGCGACGGCAGCGTACGGTTTGTTCAAAACGGCGTCGATAAGAGTTTGTGGCGTGCCGTTGGTACTCGAAATGATGGACATGCAATCCCAGGCGATTGGTAAGCACTGCGGCACATGTTGATTGTCAAATCTCGTTGGACCGCCACGCGCTGCGTAGGTGCGATTCTCTGAAATAATGCGATGGAGTTACAGATGATGCGATGGAGTTGCGTTGCAGTTCTTCTGTTGGCCGTGTGTGGATGCAGTTCCAAACCAAATCAGCTTCAAGATGCCATACCATGCAAATTCACTCTTCTGGCGATCGACGGAACGCCGTTACCCGATCAGGTTCGGGTCGCCGATGGCGACGGGATTGTGTGTGTTTTCGTCGAACTCGAAGTTGCGTCGATTTCGCTTGATGAGATCGACTTGGCGGGACGATCCATCCATGATCCCACGTTTTGGACGCTGGACCTCTGCATTGTCAATCGAAACAGCGAAAACGAAAAACTCCAGTCGGTTGCCTCACTGATCTATGATGATCCCGCAATCAGTGCCATGTCCCCGGAGCAATTCAGGGATTTGATCCCACAATCTGCCCGCCCGGAGGGATTTAGATCTGAAAAGTCCGGCGTGGTGCGCTATTTCGGGTCGGTCCTTATTCGGGGTAACAGAGGCATAACGGGGCGGCAAGAATTTGTCTTGAGGCTGTTCCCGACGGCCGACAAAATGACGGCGATCCCAACCAGTCGGTCCATGGGAGTACCGGTCCCTTTGCAGTACTTTCACGCCGAATTTCAACTCCAGGGCAAGGATTGAAGGATTCAGCCGCATTTGGTAGCCAGGTGCCTGCTTCGGCAAGAGCCCACCCAACTGTTCGCCGGAGACATCAATCTGTCCTCAGTGTTGAAAAAGCAGCGAAGCACAGGACATGGCGAATTGCCGCACCTCGAATCGCCCAGATATAGTGTGGAAACAGTCGCATCGACTCTGGTGACCGTGGAATCTGATTTCCTGGCTGCTTCTGAATGCGACTCCTGCCTCCAAATCCCACCTTATTACACGATACACAATGAAGAAACTGGAGCGAGTTATGCGGCCATCCGCCGGATTGCTCTGTCTGCTCCTGCTGACAGTCAGAGTCGATGCCGCTCAAGCAGACGACGCCCCGAGCCCCGCTGGTCAGCCCGCCGCACAGGATTCCGTGCTTGAGCGTGGTCGCGCGGTCTATGAATCGCTTTGCATCAGTTGCCACGGTGTAAACGGTTCTGGCACAACAGAAGTCCCGGCCCCGATATTTGGTGATCGCCCAACATCGGATCTTGCAGACCTGGTGACACGCACGATGCCGGAAGGATCTCCCGAAGTCTGTGTTGGCGACGATGCACGAGCAGTTGCCGAGTGGATGCAGCAGCAGTTCTATTCGCCTGAAGCACAGGCCAGACTCAATCCGCCGCGCGTTGAATTCAGCCGACTCACGGTTTCGCAGTATCGCAATGCCATTGCCGATCTGGGGACAAGTGTCGGGTGGAAGGTTGAGTCCGGGGCGGAACGCGGCCTGAAGGCGGACTATTTCGCCAGCCGGGACTTCAATCGCGATAAGCGCATGATCGAGCGTACCGATGCGGTGGTAAACTTCAACTTTGGTGCAGCCAGCCCGGAGGCCGACAAGTTTACGAACGACGAATTCTCTATTCGCTGGAAAGGGTCTCTCATCCCTCGTGAAACCGGCTGGTACGAATTCACCGTACATACGGAAAACGGAGCGCGGCTGAATGTGAACGACAACAGGACGCCGCTGATTGATGCCTGGGTTCGATCGGGACCGGAAATGGATTTTACGGGCTCGCGATTTCTGCTCGCAGGGCGCGTGTATCCCATCGAACTGGAATGGTTCAAGTTCAAGGAAGCGACCGCATCCATTTCGCTGTTCTGGAAAGCGCCACATGGTGTGAAAGAAGTAATTCCTGCGGCCAACCTGATTCCGGAAAACTCACCTGAGGTCCTGATCGTGGAATCTCCGTTTCCGCCAGATGACCGCAGTGCCGGTTACGAGCGCGGCACAAGTGTGTCAAAGGAATGGGATGAAGCGACGACGTACGCAGCCACCGAAGTTGCCGACAAACTTGTCGCCGCTTTGCCACGCTTGATTGACGACAAAGGTGACCGCGACGAAAAGCTGCGGACCTTTGCTGCACAATTTGTCGAACGGGCGTTCCGCCGACCATTGACGGATGAACTGCGTCAGACATACCTGGAAAGCCAGTTCGCCTCTGCGAAAAACACCGAGGAAGGCATTCGCCGGATCGTCCTGCTGGCTCTGAAGTCGCCACGTTTCCTTTACCGCGAACCGACGGGTACCGATGACCAGTTTGACCGAGCGTCCAGATTGTCGTTCGCTCTGTTGAATTCGATTCCCGATCCACCGCTGTTCGAGGCCGCTCAGAACGGCAGGCTGGCGGACGACAGGCAGATTCGTGAACAGGCATGGCGGCTTGTCAACGACTTCCGTGGTCGTGCGCGGATGCTGGAGTTTCTGCGAAGCTGGATGAACCTGGAGCGGCTTCAGGAAATTGATAAGGATCGCGCCGTGTTTCCGGATTTTACACCGGAGCTTGCTGCGGACCTGCGCGTCTCCCTTGAGTTGATGCTGGCACAGGCGCTGGATGCAGACAACGCCGATTTTCAGCGTCTGCTGTTGACCGACACGATTTTCATGAACGGTCGCATGGCGAAATTTTACGGAGTCGATCTTCCTGAAGACGCAACGTTTCAGGAAGTGAAGTTCGAACCGGACAAACGTGCGGGCATCATTTCGCATCCATTCATTCTGAGCGGCTTTGCGTATATGCAGTCCAGTTCGCCCATTCATCGCGGCGTGTTCATGTCGCGCGGCGTTCTTGGGCGAGGCGTCAAACCGCCACCTATCGCAGTCGCTCCTACGGCGCCGAATCTGGCCCCGAATCTGACGACGCGCGAACGTGTCACAATCCAGACCAGTCCCGAAGTGTGCGCGAATTGCCACGGCCTGATTAACTCGTTGGGTTTCGCACTGGAAAACTTTGATGCCGTCGGTCGCTATCGGGAAATCGAGAAAGAAAAGGCGATCGATGCGACCGGACAGTATCTGCAACGCAACGGCGAATTTGTGCGTTTCGCCGGAGCGCGGGAACTGGCAACTTTCATGGCCCGCAGTGACGAAACGCAGCGTTCCTTTGCACGGCAGTTGTTTCATCACATGGTTCAGCAGCCAATTCTGGCGTACGGGCCGGATTCGATCGCAGAATTGTCAACGTTCTTCAAAGATCACCAGTACAATATGAAACATCTGGCAGTTGAGATTGCCTGCCGTTCGAACTCACACGGCTGGACACCGAATTCCGAACCCGTCGCAGCGGCGGAAACAAAGTAGTGCTTTAACAGACCTAAGAATTGGGGTTGGGTGGCTGGGGCTGGGCTGAGCGAAGCGAAGGAAGCCCCGGGGTTTCGAGCTAGCGCTCTCCAACCCCGGCCACCCCAAAATCAAGCCGTGACAATTCAGTAGGCTTTAAAAAAGGGATCACAGACTCATGAATAATCGACGGCACTTCCTCAAGAATCTTGGGCTGGGTGCAGCGGCACTGCCGTTCATTTCCAACCTGAGTGCCTTTGCTTCGCGGACGGCATTGAATTCCCGCAAACAGCGACTGGTCGTCATGTTCAGCCCGAACGGAACCGTCCCATGGGATTTCTGGCCAGATGAAGAAGGCGAAGCGTTCACGCTCAAGCGCATTCTGGAACCGCTGAAAGACTTTCAGTCACGCATGCTGGTGATGCACGGCGTATGCGACAAAGTCCGCGGCGACGGCGACAATCATATGCGCGGCATGGGTTGCCTCCTGACCGGCGTTGAACTTTTCCCCGGCAACATTCAGGGCGGATCCGATACCCCGGCTGGCTGGGCAAGCGGAATTTCCATCGATCAGGAGATTGGCAACTTCCTGCAGTCAAAGGAAGAGACTCGCACCCGATTCGGTTCGCTGGAATTCGGCGTCATGGTCCCGGATCGCGCTGACACCTGGACGCGCATGAGTTACGCCGGGGCCAACAAACCAATCGCTCCGATTGACGACCCGTATCAGATGTTCAAAAAGTTGTATGGGCAGGTGAAAGATCGCGAAGTACTCACCAGCGTGCTCGACAGTGTGCAGCAGGATCTGAAGCGGATCAGTCAGGTCGTGTCCGCAGCGGATCGGCATCTGCTGGACGAACACTCAACCTTTGTGCGATCGATGGAAGAACAGTTGCGGCAGACACAATCGCGGGATCAGGGGCACGCGGTCCCGGAGCTGGAACCTGGGGTCAAAGAAGAAAATGACAACATCCCGCAGATCACGAAGATGCAGATGGATCTGCTGGTGAATAGTTTCGTCAATGACTTTTCTCGTGTCGCCACGTTCCAGATTACAAACTCTGTCGGTCAGCCGAAAATGCACTGGTTGGGGATTGATGAAAGTCATCACGAGTTGTCGCATGAGCCCGATGAAAACAAGGAAGCTCACGAGAAGCTGACAAAGATCAATACGTGGTACTCGGAACAATTGGCATATCTTGTGCGTCGCTTATCCGAGACGCCGGAGCCGGGGTGTGAAGGATCGCTGCTGGACAACACGTTGATCGTGTGGGGCAATGAGCTCGGCCAGGGCAACTCACACACGCTGGACAATATCCCTTTTGTGATGGTCGGCAACGGTCTGGATTTTGACATGGGGCGATCTCTCAAGTTTCCACATGTCTCGCACAACCGGCTTCTCGTTGCACTGGCGCACGGTTTCGGCCATCACATCGAATCGTTCGGTAATCCGGAATATTGCAAAGACGGTGTGCTGACCGGACTGACGTAGGACCACGTCATTTCCTTTCAGCCAGACGGTGCAAAACAACCGCCGTTGTTTCTGAGCACAGCAGAACACCGTTGAATGATGGTCATTCTCAAGCCCTACAGGTGACGAAAAATAATTCAGCAAATTCTGCCTGCCCGGGGAATGAAAGTGCATTCCCGCCGTAGTACAGCGAATTTTTTGAAATCCCCGACAATCGTGGAATTCCTGTCGAATTATGTCCCTCTGGTGGTAGGCAGCATTGCCAATCAGAACCAGGAGGTTTTTCCACGGAATCGGTATGGTCGTCAATAACAGCCAGCGATCCTTGCTGCGGTGGCGGTCTTATTCCGCTGCAGCGTTTGCACTTGCGGGAGCATTGGTGTTTCGCCAATGATCCTGCCGGAGAGAATTTTCAAACTGTTGGGCCATTCCTGTGCCATAGCTCAAACACCACCTGTTGCGGTTTCTATCTTCAGAAAGCGTCTGTATGAAATTCAGTTCATCTGGAACCAAGAGTCGCGCCTCGCAAAAAACCGGCCGAAAAGGCGTGTCAGCCCAGGCGGAAGCCTGCGAACTGAGATCCTTGCTGAGTGCAACGGTGATCAGTGTGGGTACTGTAGACAGTCAGGACTTGCCAATGGATGGAGGTGAAGAAGCCTCCGCGAAAATCGATGCGACTGAAGTGGACTCGATGCCGGGAGCTCAGATCGACCCTGATCTTACCGAAATCATGCCGGGAGACCCTGGCGTTGACGACGCGATTTTCTATTGCGGTGTTGTGGACGGAGACTCAGGAATTCCGGTCGAAGACCCCTCAGAGTTCATTCGGTTCAATACGTTTTTCACTTCCGATGATCCGGGCGCAAATGATGGCACGGACGGCGAGAAACTTTCGGTTGAGGAAGAAATCAGTTTCGAAGATACGCCTCCAGCTGAAGGCTGGGATCCTTCATGGCTCTACCGTACTTTGACGTCTGTCGCGGGTGACGGCTCTGAAGAGATCATCGTTGAGCAGGGCACCGGTTGGGAAGATGGTTTGGGTTGCGGAGTCGCGCCGGACGATTTCGTCGCGGGTGATCTGACACCGAACGATTTCGACGGTGATGGAGTTCCAGACGACATTGTGATGTATGCATTCGATCCGCTGCCATTCGAAGACGTATCGGGCGCGCCGGTGGATGTCATCTATTTCGGAGGTCTGAACCTCGAACCGGTTGACGGCGAACTTGCTGTTGAAGTTGATAAACCTGCTTCCGATCCGAACGAAGAAGTGGACTACGTGTTTGACCTATTGCCTCTGGACGATGCTGCAGGGGAGCCGGTCGATGTTGTGGAAGACGGAGAACGGGTGCCAATACGAACTTTGGAATCGTCCGATTTTGATCTGTCTGTCATGTTCTATACTGTTGCTCCTGACGGCGTCGAATTGCAGCGGACCAACGATCGTGGCCGTGTCCAGGAAGAAACAGACGTTGTTTCAACAGTCGCCATCCCTGTCAGACCGTCTTCATCGAATTCGCTGTTCAGTACCGACAGTGGTCGTTTGTCAGTTGGTATTCCGGTTGGTGTTCAATCAACTTCAGCCTCGGGTAGCAACTCAAGTCCGGCAAAACGCATTGCCACCGAGCGGCGATCATCAACTCAGGTCACGGCAACAAGGCAGTCTTCTGAGTCTGAAGGTTTGAACAATCTGTCGCCACTGCTTGGCGGCGACGCCGGACCAGGTGAAAATGACTCAACGGAAAATCCTGTCGATGCGCAGCCCGTCGAATCCGGATCGATCGAGGAAACGATAAGCGGCAATGGCAATGCATCTTCCGCCTCCTCCGGTTTCGCAGCGAACCAAAACTCTCCAGCTCGCAAGGCTCGCACAGCGATGATTGACCGGGTCATGTCCCAATACGCGGAAAACAGCTTCAACAGCTGAGTTTCCGATCGAATTGATTGAATCAACGTCCCGCGGTTCGCGTCTGAAGAAAGACTGAAGCCGCGCGGACGTTTTTCTTTTTGCAGAACAGTTGCAATTGACTTCTGTACACGGCTACTCTGCGCATAGTGAGGCCCGATCAGTCGGCCTCCTTCCTCAGCTTTGCATCACGCTGCCGTGGACTGGACTTCACCGTTCGGCGTCACAAGCGGAAGCCTCCCTCCTCCCCGAGCTCCCTCATTCCCCCCCCAACCGGAGCTGCTCATGAAGTCGCCCATTTGTTTGCTGCTTGCCTCGTCGTTCCTGCTGGCCTCAAACCGTGGCTTGCAGGCGCAGGCTGTCGGCGAATCCGACTTTGCACCGCTTCAGGCGCAGTATGAAAAATCGCAGGCGGCGGTCTTGCAGAAGTATTGTCTGAAATGCCATTCAGCCGCTGAAAAACAGGGTGAGCTGGATCTGGAGCAGTTTCATTCGGTCGCCGACATGCGTGGCAACGTTGTGCCGTGGCAGCGCGTCGTCGAGATGCTGGATGATGGCGAGATGCCGCCGAAGGATGCAGAGTTTCAGCTGGCGAAATCGGAACACACGGCTCTGCGAAACTGGGTCCGTAGTGTGCTCGATGCCGACGCGAAAGCCAACGCCGGCGACCCGGGGCCGGTGGTACTGCGACGTCTGAACAACGCGGAATTCACGTACACCATCCAGGATCTCACCGGAGTTCAGCTGGAACCTGCGCGCGAGTTCCCGGTTGACAGCGCGGCGGGGGAAGGATTTACGAACGTCGGCAATGCGCTCGTCATGTCGCCTGCACTGGTGCAGAAATATCTGGATGCGGCAAAAAAGATTGCGAGCCATGCGATGCTGCTGCCGCATGGGATTGAGTTTTCTTCGAAAACGACTTCCCGGGATTGGACGAATCAGCGACTCGACGAAATTCGTCAGTTTTATGCGCGCTACTCCGACAGCGGTGGCGCGACCGCAGTCAATCTGCAGGGCATCCAGTTTGAAACCAACGGTGGCGGGAGATTGCCGCTGGAACTGTATCTGCGAACGACTTTGATCGAGCGCGACGCCCTGCAGACCGGTTCAAAGACGATTGCCGAAGTTGCTCGCGAACATGGACTCAACGAAAAATATCTGATCACACTTTGGATGGCATTGAACGAGAAGCAGCCGTCACTCGTGCTCGACAGGATCCGCACACAATGGCGTGATGCCAAACCGGACGACACTCCGGCGCTGGTCGCCTCAATTGTGCAATGGCAGCAGACTTTGTGGCGGTTCACCACAATCGGGCACATCGGCAAACGCGATGGTCCAACAGCATGGCAGGTTCCCGTTCAACCGCTCGCCGCGCGACAGGAGATCCGCATCAAGATGCCTGCGCCGCAGGATGCGAAGAACATCACGCTGTATCTGGCGGCGTCCGATGCATCGGATGGAAATGAACACGACTTCGCGGTCTGGGAAAATCCTCGCTTCGTTGCGGCGGGTCAACCTGATCTTCTGCTGAGAGATGTGCGGCACGCAGTCGCGACGCTGTCGGCTCATCGCGAACAGGTGCTGAGCAGTGCGGCGGCTTGCCTGAATGCCGCTGCGGAAGCCGGAGCATCAACTGATGCGGCGGCCGTAGACAAACTTGCTGAAAAGCATGGCATTGATCGAACGGTCCTGGCAGCCTGGTTTGCATACCTTGGAATCGGTGCCGGCGAAGCAAGAATCGATTCGTACATCACGCAAAAGATGGAACGTGCGGAAAACTACGACTTTGTCAAAGGCTGGATCGGTCCGGATGCGCTGAGCGTCATTGCAAATTCATCAGATGATCTTGTGCGAGTCC
>JAYUVA010000632.1:0-3239 GCA_043754375.1 Candidatus Kuenenia sp.
TACGATCCGAAGCCGGAGGCTCCGTCAGAATTTCGCGGCCCGTTTGGAACCATCAGTACCAATGTGCCTGGCATTCAGTTTTCTGAACTGATGCAGCAGCAGGCAAAATTTGCGGATAAGATGTGCGTCATTCGATCCATGCGCCACGGGACGGGCGACCATTTCGCAGGGGCGCACTGGATGCTGACCGGCCGGTTCGGAGCGACCACGGCATCCAAAGGTATACGCTATCCATCACTTGGATCGTGCGTCTCAAAGCTGAAAGGTGCCAATAAGCCAGGACTGCCGGCTTATGTCGGCCTGCCTTCGGCAGAAAGCGTTTACGTGTACCCCGGCTACATGGGGGCTTCGTACCTCGGCGGTGAGCATGATCCGTTCGCCGTGAACAACGAGTCTCGCTATCTGCACCACAGCTATAACATCAAGGTCGAAGCACCGACATGTTTTAACGCTCCCGCTGGTCTTGATCAGTCACGGGCACAGGATCGCAGCAGCCTGCTGGCTTCACTGGATCGATTGCGGCGCGACGTTGACAACACAGGCGTGATGGAAGTGATGGATGCCCATCATCAGTCCGCGATGTCGCTGGTCTTTGGCGGTGCGGCGATGGAGGCGTTTGATATTTCAAAGGAAGCGCCGGAAGTCGCAGAACGCTACGGCAAGAATCCGTGGGGCCAGTACACGCTGATGGCCAGACGTCTCGTCGAAGCCGGTGTCACCTTCGTGACCGTCGATATGCCACATTGGGATCACCATTCTCAACTTGTCGAAGGCCACGCTCCGAACATGCGCGCGATGGACCAGTGCGTTGGGGCTCTCATGACAGACCTTGTGGATCGAGGTCTTCTCGATCAGGTCATGGTGATCGTGATGGGTGAATTCGGACGCACGCCGCGCATCAACGAAGGGCAGGCCGGTATTCCCATTCCCGGCCGCGACCACTGGGGGGATGCGTTCTCTGTGATGCTTGCCGGCGGCGGCTTGCAGCAGGGTGTCGTGGTCGGGGCTACCAGTTCAAAGGCCGAATATCCCGTCGAACGCGAGGTCGCCCCACATGATCTCTTAGCGACGGTCTATCGAGCACTTGAAATTGATCCCACGACTCACTTCCTCGACTTTTCCGGCCGCCCGGTCGTACTCGTGGATAAGGCTGAGGGAATCCGCGAGATTCTGTAGAGTACGCTGGTGCCACTCGATGGGCCGCCCCGAACCACTGCGTCAATCGGAATTCGCCGAACGCACTAAATCGTGGTGACAAAGCTGCCTGCACCCGATAAACTGCCGTCCGATCCGCCGGAAAATGTGGCAAACGTAAATGTGGAGGTCGATGGTGTCTCTAAAAGAATTTGTCACTCACGAAGTTGAAACGCTTGGAGAGAGTGACCTGCAGGCCGTTGCGGAATACGTGTCATTTCTCAAATTTCGTTCTCGCACATCTTTGAGCGACGCTCGTTTGGCTGCACTTTATCACGAGTTTGAGGATGAAGATCGTGCGCTTGCGGAAGAGGGCATGCAGGGTTATGGGGCATCCTTGTCGCAGGAAGACGCGCGATGACAGCCCAGCGCGGCGAAATCTGGTACGCGGACCTCAACCCTGTACGAGGCTCGGAACAAGCGGGCATCCGTCCAGTCCTGGTCTTTCAAAGTGATAGAATTAACAAAGCGATCCCCACAACTCTGGTCATTCCCCTGACAACAAATCTGCGGCGGGCCGCTTTGCCATCATGCGTTCAGGTGGCCAAAGGTGAGGGCGGTTTGGCTGCCGAATCAGTCTTACTGTGTCACCAGATGCGAGTCATCGATGTTTCACGCCTGGACTACAGACTCGGCAGAATCAGCGCGGCAACAATGGCAGAGGCTGAAACATCTGTCCTGTACACGCTGGGAATCCACGCGAACTGAGCTGACATCATGCGACACATAGCCGTCTTGTTCCACAGAGGCGAGGCTTCGTCGGATCCATACCAGGACGTACTATGAAACCCCTCGCGTTTCTCACCATGGACAGTCTCGACGATTTCGTGTCTTACGATGCGCTGGTCGCGGACTGCCTGAAGGTGCGCGGCGTCAAAGTGGACAATGTGTCCTGGCGAAGTCGGACGGTGAAATGGGATGACTATGAAATGGTCATCATTCGTTCGCCTTGGGATTATCAGCAGGCGGCGGACGAGTTCATGACCGTCCTCGGGGCAATCGACGCATCGACAGCGGTGCTCTTGAATCCTATCGACGTGGTACGCTGGAACGTCCGCAAGACGTATCTTCAGGAACTCCACGCTCGCGGAATTCCGATCGTGCCGACTCAGTTTTTGCAAAGCCCGACCGAGTCGCAGATTCGCGGTATGTTTGAAGCTTTCGATTCGGACCAGATCGTCATCAAACCCGCTGTCGGTGCAAATGCGGATGACACATACTGGCTGCGACCGGAATCGTCACCTTCGGAACTGCAGCAGATCGAGTTACTTTACTCCGGGCGTCTGGCCCTGCTTCAACCGTTCATTCCCAGCGTCATTGAATACGGAGAAACGTCGCTGGTGTTCTTTGATGGAGAGTACAGCCACAGTGTGTTAAAGACACCGAAGGCAGGCGACTTTCGAGTTCAGGAAGAACATGGCAGTCGCATTTGCTCTATTTCACCAGATCCGGCCCTGATCGCATTTGCAAAGCTGGCCCTTGTGCCGATACCGCAGCGAATTCTGTACGGACGTGTGGACCTCGTGGAATTGCCGAACGGACAGCCTGCCGTGATGGAACTGGAGCTCATTGAACCGTCACTGTATCTGTCCTACGATGACGATTCTGCCGCACGGTTTGCCGATGCGATTCAGCGATTCAGAGCGTGAGCGGCCAGGCGCTGACAGTATTCGTCCTCACTCGTTGCCTCAATCTGCACCTTTGTGAGTTCAATCAGGTCCGGCCCGGCTTCATCGATTTCCAGAATGGCCGCGTGCTGCACAAAGTGGTTTTCATGGCCGAGCAGTTCGCCAAGTGTTGCGGCGGCTATTTTGAGGTCGCCCGCGCGTGCCAATCCGCCCGCAGCTGCGATGCGAATCGCAGGTTCTTCGGAAGTTGATTCCTTCTTTAGTAACTCTCGGAAGTCTGCCACATTGGACGCTTTGTTGCACGCCATCACCTGCCACCAGCGGACGGCACGATCGGCGTCGAGTTGTGGCATGGCGACGTCTGATTGCGCGGCGATACTTTGTGCCGTTGATTTCGCTGCTGCGAGCAGTTTCTCA
>JAYUVA010000633.1:0-2506 GCA_043754375.1 Candidatus Kuenenia sp.
GGATGAAGCCGGCAAGATTGACATGTTCGACGCAGCCGAATGGTTTTTCCGCCGTAAGATCCTGGCGGAATTGGACGGCGAGTTGTCGAGTAGTGCGTCAAACTCTGAGGGACTCGAACGGTATCGCCAGGCGAAAGCTGCTATTGCGGAAATTGACCTCGCTGAACGTCGTTCCGAGATTGTCACCTTGAACAAGTTTGAGGAAATCGGGCAAGCCGTGTTCTCGCCATATCGCAGCCTGGCAGAGTTCGTAAAGCAGATCGGGCACGATGAGCTTCTTGAGCGGATCACTGAGGCAAACGCGGCTGTTTGCGAAGGGCTGGAACGACTTTTCAAGGTGCAAGAACCATGACCGTCAACGCGGCTGATAACGGACGAAACCAGAACGGGCGATTCGCTCCCGGCAATCGCTGTGGTAAGGGCAATCCATCACTGAGACGCGCGGCTGAACTGCGATCCGCGATGATGGCAGCGGTTACCGATGACGACGTGAAGGCCGTGGTCGCCAAGCTGGTCGAACTGTCGAAGGCAGGAGACACGACAGCAATCAAGCTGCTCTTTGACAGGTGCCTCGGCCGCGTCACTTCGCTGGATGAACCGATTGACCAGACGGACATCTCGAGCGCTGCGGATAATCTCGGGCCGGTCACTCCCGGGAATCTTGAGGAACACAAAAGGCGGCTACTCGAAGAAATTGAGGACGGGACATTCGACATTGAACACGAACGGGCGATTCGCATGGCTCGGCACGTGACGGCTGGCGTAACAATGTCACGTTTTCGGACGTGTAAAGTATCGGCTGGACCAATCGCAGGCCGTCCTGAGTGATCCTGTGAGGCTGAATTGCGAGCGGTGGCGTGATACATCAGGTTGCCGATCACAAACACGGGTGTTTCGCCTGTTGCGGCGATGACGTTTCGGAGCACTCGCAATTGGCGGCGGAACTGGTTGGCGGTGTGGATGTTGCGAGGTGTGCCGTTGCAACAGGTCGATGGCCGTGATGCTGGTGGTACGTTCAACCAGGTTAATCAATCTGATATCCATGGAGTTGTTGCAACAGGTCGATGGCCGTGATGCTGGTGGTACAGTGCGTGGGGAGCTGTCAACCGTTGACACCTCCCCACGTAGCAGGAGATGGATCGCGGTGCTGCTGTCGATTATTTGTCGGGCTCACCTCGCGTGCGCGTGCGAGATGCAAGCGTTTACCTGGGGAATTCTTGCCCCCGTTTTTTGGCTCACCTCGCGTGCGCGTGCGAGATGTGGCTGGCGTGTTGGACCTGCGCTGAAATTGCGGAGGCAGTTGGCTTAAGCGAGAAGGAGATCGGAAAGGTAGTTTCTGACCAAACGGCAGAGTTGCCAAAAGGTCAGAAAGTCCTGGCACACCATGAATCCGACTTCGACGTTCCGATTTACAACGTCTGGAAGCAACAGACGAAGTCCGAAGGATCGTCGTCAGGTGGCGAGTGGTCGCACTGATGCTGTGGCCGATGAGTTGGTTGAGATCCGGTGCCGGTGATGGCGATGACGGAAATCGTATCGGCAGTGGATGCTGAATCAGGCGTTTGAGCGGGTGTAGCTACACCCGCAACCATGTATTTTCATACTTTCCCTGAACTATTTCAGAACGTGAAAACCATATAAAACACTGGAAACGCTGAAAACTCTGTTCGCTTGCACCGTACGATGTGACCGGCGCGTCGAACGGCTGGGGGCTAACTCGCGTCGGTCGGTCTCACCAGAGGAAGTTCGGGAATGCGGTTGAAGTGTTCGTTCTGTCGGATCGAAGCTTGGATCCGTGCTACGAATCTAACTCAGGACACGCCCTCCTGAGTGACTTGGGCTGCAGCCGTTTCGTGCCACAGTGGCGATCAACTTCACGCAAGGCGTATTCTCATTTGCCATCGATCTGACTACGCCAGATTACGAACTTTGGCGTGAACTGATTAATCAAGATGATTCCACTCCGGAGGTAGCCGGGGCGATGCCACTTCCTGCGTCGGTCGTGACCGACGCAATGGATGAAGACGCCGCTTGCCGGACGAACTCATCCCGCGGCCGCATCTGGTGGGCGACATTTTCACCCACGCCCTGGCACGCAAGCGAGCAGCTGTTAACGACGGGATGGACTGGGTGCTGGAACGACAGACACGCATCGAGTGCAAACTCGCCTGGACGCATCTGAAAGACGACACACTGGTGCTCTTCGATGTGTCATCCAGTTTCTACACGGAAAAAGATCGAGTCTCATCACGCACGGCTACAGTCGCAATCATCGCAGGGTTCGGCCGCAGATCGTGTACGGTTTGTTGTCTGATCCTGAACCGCGTCCGATCGCCGTCGAAGTATTCCCCGGCAACACGGCAGACCCGAAAGCATTCACCAACATCGTCGCAGAAGTGCGCAAGCGCTTCGGCATCACGAATGTGGTGTTCGTGGGCGATCGCGGGATGATCACCACGAAACGGATCAACGAAGATCTGCGAGACGTGGACGGGCTCGAATGGAT
>JAYUVA010000634.1:0-13860 GCA_043754375.1 Candidatus Kuenenia sp.
GAGGAATTCAGCCGTTTTTGCCTCGCTGGCGCTTCGGGTTGGTATTAAATCAACACCCGCCTAGCCGCGGGTTGTGCATTCGGTCAGCACCGGCGGCTAGCGCCTTGCCGCTCACAATACCTCACAGGCGACCGCGCGGAGTATAACAGTCGCCGGTGGCTATCGCCAAACCGCTGACTTTGCAGCCGCCCATAAATTGCAAAGTGACGCCAAGCCGAAACTTGAATTGGCGACTGAGGATGTGATTTTAACTGACGGATAGACAAGTGGCTATCCCAGCGACGTCTTGCGAATACCGTCATCCTTCATATCGCTTAATGCCCCCGGATAAAATGCCACGCGCAGCGAATTTACGACGGCCAGGATATCAATCAACTCCTGACAGATGGCACCCGCTACAGGTGGCAGATATCCTAGTGATGCCGCCAGCATCCCGATCAGACTCAACAGCATCCCACCGACTGCGCTCTGCAGGGCGATCGTGCGCATCCGATGGCCGATGTGGAAGAACTCATCCACCTTTTGCAGCGAACTTTCCAGAATGACCGCACTGGCCGCTTCGGCGGTCACATCGCTGGACTGACCAAAGGCCACTCCGACCGTCGCTGCCGTGAGGGCTGGTGCATCGTTGATGCCGTCGCCCATATACATCGTCTTCGCCTTGCGCGTCTCTTCGCGCACAAGTTCCAGTTTCTGCTCGGGTGACTGGCTGAAATAGACTTCCTGAATTCCAACGGCATCAGCAAGATAGCGAACTTCCGATTCGCGATCTCCCGAGACAATCATCACCCGTGAAAAGTGATGTTGCGGCAAATGCCCGACAAACGACTTCCCATCTTTGCGCGGTTCATCGCGGAACCGCAGAATTGCAGCAAACTTCCCATCCATCACAACAACACATTCCAGGCCTGCGGACTGAGGCGGCAGATCTTCCGGCTTTGAAATCCCCGACGTCATTACTTTCTTCCGGCTCGTGACTTCCAGCTGGTGTCCGTCAACCAGTCCCGTCAAGCCCTGACCGGGCGGCTCGTGGACCTGCGATGCTTCCGGTATCACCAAGCCACGCTTGTGCGCGCCCTTCACGATGGATTCGGCAAGCGGGTGTCGGGAATAACGTTCCAGTGCAGCGGTCAGTCGTAGGACTTCGTGTTCTGTCACGCCCGGCCGTGTCACACACTCTGTCATTGCCGGACGGCCGTATGTGAGTGTTCCGGTCTTGTCAAAAATCGCGACTCGACACTGATCGATACGCTCAAGCACGCCGGGGTCACGAATAATGATCCCGCGGCGTGCGCTGAGTGAAATACCGCCGAGAATTGCCACCGGAATCCCAATCAACAACGGACAAGGCGTCGCGACCACAAGGACTGCCAGAAATCTCTGAGCCTCTCCGCTCAACATCCACGCCAGCACGGCGATCGTCACTGCCAATGGCGTGTAAAACGCTCCCAGTCGATCCGCCAGGCGTCGCATGCGGGGTTTGCGCTGTTCCGCCGCCCGCATCACATCCATGATTTTCGCGTAACGAGAATCCACTGCCAGCCGATCCGCGTGAATCACCAGCACGGCATTCCCGTTGATGGCCCCTGAAAAGATGGTCGCTCCAGGTGCTTTCGGCATCAGATACGGTTCACCGGTCAGATAAGATTCGTCCATCGAGCCATGACCTTCGATCACGGTTCCGTCCACGGGACAGATCTCATGCGGAAAAACGACAAGCGTGTCGCTGACGGCAACTTCGCTGAGTGAGACGTCGACAATCTTATCGTCATCGAGTCTGCGATGCGCCGTCTGAGGCAGACGTTTCGCCAGCGCATCCAGCACGGATGATGCGCTACGAACAGCATAGGCTTCCAGCGCCTGGCCGCCCGACAACATCAGCACGACAAATACGCCAGCCAGATATTCACCCTGCAGCAGCGCGGTGACCATCGCAAGTCCGGCCAGCAGATCGGAACCGAACTCTCCGGCGAATGCCTGCTTCAGCAGTTCCCAGACGAGTGGCAGGCCTCCCGCGACCAAACCCAGTATCAGCGGCCAGTCCGCAGGCGGATGTCCCGCCAGAATCGGCGACGTCACCGTCCACCGCAGAGCCAGATGCATGGAGATACAGATCAGCGCGAACACCGCGATAATCAGCGTCTTACGTTGTTGCGCGTCCGCGTTGGCAAGTTTCGGCTGCGTGAGTTTTGGCTGATTTTTCATCGCCGCATTCTAGCGAATCGCCACATTTGGGCGAGCGGCGTGGAATGAGCTTTCAGTTTATCGAGTGTTCAGAACACAATCGATGTCTTCAGCCGCAACGGTAAGCAGGAAGCCTGTCCTACTCGAAACCAGCAAAATTCGGATCGTCACGCAAAACTGATCTTCAGTTCTATCACGGCCTTCGGATTATCAAAGTCCAGACACTCCTCCCGAGAGAATCCGCTCACTGCCAACGCCTCTGGAATGAAAGCGTTGGAAACCGGCCTTAACTTGCCATAGAAGGTTCGATTCAATTCCGGTTCGACGATTTCCGCGCCGAACCAGATCATGGAATAGTCGCCTGGAATCGGCCCGTCGGATTCGATATCAACCATGACGTGAGGATGAGTTCGCTCTCGGATCACAGGCCAACAAGCTGATTGTTGTTGGTTGGTCGCCAACTGGCACGAACAGGACAACAACGGTGGAGGTTCCTGCAACAAACGTCCACGTGCAATTTGCAGAAACCATGCCGCGTGCAGCAGGAGTCGCACCACGGGCGGTGTTGTTTTTCGTTGCCGGATCCTTGAGAGTAGAAGTCGAAGGATCGCCATCGTATCAACTGCTCAATCGCAAGTCGCATTTGGATGATTCGTGTGCGGAGATTCCACAGCGTCTGAAACAATGCAGAATCCGCCATTTGACAGAACCATGCACTTCGTTACAAAAAAACTTTCCAAAATTCCTGTCACAACGGAAATCTCGTGCGTTTTTAAATCGTGAGGGCATTTGGTGGCAATCGTATTGCCAGAACGACCCAGCACCGCAAACGACCCTACACGCTTGCGGTTTGCTCAGTACCACGCGATCAATCACGGGAGTTTTCGATGAATCTGTCCAATCTGTTCAACGCGATTTTTAATAGTCGATCAACACGTTTGAGCCGATTGCTCTGCGGAGGTCGATCACTTCGTCGTCGCGGTCAAACAGCACAGGCTCAGCGGTTCGAATCCCAACAACTGGAGACACGAATTCTTCCGGCCACTCTGGTCAATCCAACCACCTTGACTTATCAGGACGTGGATGGGGATGACGTGGCCTTGACGTTTTCGAATCCAATTCTGACCGTTGGAACAGTGAACTCGATCTTCGCCTTCAACACGGGAGACGTGAATGGTAACAATAATGTGCCTCAGCAATTGCGGTCGCTCAACCTTGCTGGTTTTGAAGCGGCGGCCGGGACAACGATTACGACCGTGGCGACTCGAAACCCAGTAAAAGGCGGCGATGGATTTGCCGTTCTGGGCCAAATCAACGCGCGCGGTCGTGATCTGGGTGCCGTCACGATTGACGGTGATCTGGGGCGAATTCTTGCGGGCGATGCGACAACGGCGACTGACGGTGTCGCCGACATGACTGTCTATTCGATGGGTCGATACGGCACAGTGACCGGTGCCGACAATCTCACCAGCACAATCAACGGCACGCTGGGTTCGCTGATTGTTCGAGCCGACATCAAAGGAGCATTTGTCCAGGTCGTCGGAGGTGCCGATGGCAGGTTGGACATACTCACAATTGGCGGATCAATGATTGGAAACAGTAGCGCCAATTCCGGGCGAGTTCACGCGACCGGCAACATGGGCAAAGTGACGGTGGGTGGCGATGTGATCGGCGGCGGCGGCACACACAGCGGAGCCATCACAACGTTCCGCGACATCGCGAGCGTGGCCATCGGCGGCTCGCTCATCGGGGGCAGCAGCACGTTCGCCGGCACGATCCTGTCTGACTATCCTGGAGGCGGACCAAATTCGAACGAGACGGGGGGTCATATCGGACCTGTGAGTATCGGACGAGACTTCCTGGGCGGATCCGACACCGGAGCAGGGACGATCATTTCCGAGTCCGGTCGATTGGGAAATGTAACAATCGGTGGTTCAATGCTGGCAGGGTCCGCGCACCGCAGCGCACACATCCACTCCAATCTGCAGATGGGAGCGGTTTCGATCGGCGGCAGCGTCGTCGGGGGCGCTGGAATTAAGAGCGGTCAGATTGAATCGATGCTGACGATGGGGAATGTTGCGATCGGTGGGTCACTGAAAGGCGGGGGCGGTGACATGAGCGGCCAGGTCTTCGCAGCGTCCAGTCTTGGCAATCTCCTGATCGGCATGAACCTGGTTGGAGGGGATGGGAAGGGCAGCGGCGAGGTCGTTGGCGGTTCTGACATGGGCAGGGTCACCATTGGTGGCTCTGTCCGGGGTGGCACGAATGAGCGCAGCGGTAGTGTTTCAGCGCGGGACATGGGAGCCGTAAAAGTAACGGGTGACATCGTCGGCGGTGCGGGAAACTACAGTGGTCGCATCGACGGGGAGGACATTCCGAGTGTGATTGTCGGTGGGTCAGTCCGCGGAGGCACCGGAGAATCGAGCGGGGGTATTGAGGGACGTGGATTTGGCGCTATCGCCATCCTCCGAGTGACGGGCGATGTGGTCGGCGGAGCGGGCGTCGGCAGCGGCACAATCGGGGCAAGCCAGTTGGGTATCGTCAGACTGGGAGGCTCACTGCTTGGTGGAACCAGTTCCTATAGCGGGCAAATCTATTCAACCGCCGCCATTAACAATCTTACGATCGCCGGCAACATCCGTGGTGGCAGTGCCACCGGGACGAAAGACCTCGTCTGGACCGGCATCGTGCGATCTGCTTCGGGCAGGATTGACGTCATGACGCTTGGAGGTTCATTGATCGCAGGCACTGACACAACCAGCGGGTTGTTCGAAGACAACGGAGCGATTCGAGCCGGCAAGAACATTGGGCGTCTGACAATCAAGGGCAGCATTGTCGGGAACGAGACGAATGCGGCATTGATCGCGGCCTACGGACAGTTGATTGCGCCTCCAGGCTCCGATGTTGCCATCGGGACGATCAACGTCACCGGTCGCGTAGAGCACGCCCTGATTCACGCGGGTATTGACACCTTCGGATCAACCAATGCCGACGCACAAATCGGCACGGTGACCGTGGGGGGCGACTGGATTGCGAGCAGTCTCGTTGCAGGAGCCCAGGCAGGTGACGATGGTCAATTCGGCACTCAGGATGACGGAAAATTCGCCGGTGCTTTCACAAAGGATGTCGCAGGCGTCTATTCCTGCATCAACAGCGTTGTCATTGGTGGTCAGGTACTCGGCACGGAATTCACAGGTGACCACTTTGGGATCGTCGCGGAATCGGTCGGCAGTCTCTCGATCAATGCCAACCTGATCCCGTTGCTGGTTGGCAAGCACAACGACGACATCCTGCTTGCCCCCCTGATTGATGGCTTTTTTGGAGATCTTCGCCTGCGGGAAATCTAAGCCTTGGTCAACTATTCTCTGTGGCTCAGTGAGACTAAGATGACCCACGCGGAGATTGGTTCCGTCTCTGTTTTCCATTCCCAGCAAATAGTCACATGAACTCATTACCGCATCCCGCAGAAGACGAGGAGGGAAACGATGTGGAGTTTCCTCCATTCGTTGAACCCGTCAGGCTGAGCTTTGACAGACGATCTGGCGATAGGTCTCTTGACTTCGAAAGTTCTTCCCACGAGCGGGGCTCGGACCCGCAGAGCGCGGAGCGACGCCGCTTCGAATTCGCGCGGTCACCAGTCATGGAACAAATCGGCCCATGGCGGTTGGTTCGGGAAATCGGTCACGGTGGAATGGGGATTGTTTACGAGGCGGTTAACGAAGAGTCCGGTGTTCTTGCAGCACTCAAATTCCTGTTGTCCGCCGGTGGGATGGATCAGCGGCGTCTGGATCGTTTTCGTCAGGAAGCTCGCGTCATCGAACGCTTGTCGCATCCGAACATCGTACAACTCCGTTCGGTCGAACAGATCGACGGTCATCATTTCCTGGTGATGCAACTGATTGACGGCATCAGCCTGGATCGTGTTGTCGGCAGTATCAGCACCCACAATACAGCCACAACCGGGAATACGACTGCAACTGAAGCGAAGTCTTCACGCCACCCGCATGCGCAAGTGAATTTGCAAACGACATGGTGGGACGAGAAGCTTTTTTACTCCGGCAGTAATCGATTTCGATACGTTGCAACTCTGGTTCAACAGGCCGCACAGTCCTTAAGCTACGCTCATGCCCAGCGTGTTATCCACCGAGATATCAAGCCATCAAATCTTCTGGTGGATCGCAATGACTTCCTGTGGATCACAGACTTCGGGCTCGCTCAGATCCAGGGAGAACATGGCCTGACTGCAACCGGTGACTTGTTGGGAACTCTGCGATACATGAGTCCGGAACAGGCGATGGCAAGTCGCGTTCCTGTCGATCACCATACGGACGTGTATTCGCTTGGAGTGACAATGTACGAACTGCTGTGCGGCAAGCCTGCGTTCGATGCCGAGGACCGAAAGGAGCTTCTCCGACAGGTGCTGTTTGACGATCCGACTTCACTCTCTTCAAACGATGAACCAATACCAGTAGCGTTGCAAATTATTTGCGAAAAGGCGATGCAAAAAGATGCCCGCCACAGGTACTCAACAGCTGGCGAAATGGCCGACGACCTGTTTCGTTTTCTGTCTGATAGCCCGATTCGTGCGAGACGTCCGCGAACCTGGGAACTCGGCCTGCGATGGTGCAAACGGAATACTGCCTTAGCCGCGTCGATCACCATGTTGACCGTACTGCTGATCGTACTCACCGTCGGACGATTCATCTACAACGAGATGAGCGAAAGGCATGAGCGTACCGTAAATCTCCTCAAACGTACCGTAGCGGCAGAGTCTGAATCCCGTGCGTTCGCGAATCTGCGATCTGTGGCTCGATATCGTCAAACGGGACTGGCCGGGCTTGGTGATCGCATGAACCTGCTGAAGATGAATGCTGCACCGCTGAGCGACGGTGCACGGAATGAACTCCGCAATGAATGGCTCTCCTGCATGGCTCGCGCGGATTGGCGATTTACAAAGTCAATTTCATGCTCTGCATCCGTCGCCGCAGTTAGTCATTCCCGCGATCTCGTCGCTGAATTGACGGACGAATCTTCGTCGGGCGGCTCGCAGCGAATCCGGATTCGCTCGTTACCCGGCAAAGGTGCCGCGATCACCTCAGAACCCCTGGGCTTTGACGTCAAAAACATTTCATTCAGCTCCGGTGACAAATATCTCGTCATCACAGATTTTCTGGATCAATGGCAGATACTTCGCTGCGATGACGGTCGTCAGGTTTTCAATCTTCCTCAGTTGGCTCGCGGATGTGACGTCAATGAATCGGCCGATCAAGTTGCCTTTTGGTATGATTCATCAACAATCACGTTGGCAGCCCTGGATCACAAAAGATCGGCAGCCCCGCTTTCGGTTTTAGACTCTCCGAATCCTCCAGACTTAGTTCGATTCAGTCCCGATGGCACGATGCTGGCAGTACTGGGAATTCCGGCATCGCCCAGGCTAACGATCATTGATGCCCATGATGGGCACGTGTTGCATGACCAATCTGCCGGGGGCGCGATAACGTTTGCCTGGAGCCCCGATGGCAAGTTGATGGCCGTTCCGGTTCAACCTGACAGTATTACCATCTACGAAGCCGCAACGCCACGGGTTGTGTCTGTACTGTCGGGACCTGACAGCGTTGTTGCGACGATTGCATGGCACCCATCGGGAAATTATCTGATGTCGGCCGCATGGAGTGGCGAGATCTTGCTGCGCCATGTTTTTTCCGGTCGCATTCTGGTTCGAAGCCACGACCGTCTGGACGTCGCATCGTTTTCCACGGATGGTCGACAAATCGGCTGGCAACGAGATTCAAATTCGTTGCGTTTGACAGAATGGTCTCCGGGCGACGTTTTCGAATTGCCATGGAATTCCCGCCGAAACAGCGACATCCCGTCAGGAATTGCCATCCACCCTCAAGGACGAATCGCCGCGATTTATTCTCTGGCGGGATGTCAGTTGTTCGACCTTCAAACGTCAAGTTTGCTGTACCGTTTTCAAATTGACAGAACACTTGCTGTTGAGTTTTCTGAATCCGGCGACGAGCTGATTGTTCTGGGTCGATCCGGAATTGTCCGAATTCCAGTCCACCGGGAACCGCGAGACAATGCAGACGATGCTGCGGCGGATGAACTGAGGCTCGGCCCGCTTCGCAAGATACCGATTTCAGCATTGTTGAGCGGGGTGATTGCAAGCGGTGCACAGACTGCTGTCGTCCGCACAGCGAAATCACCGGATCATTTGACTGTGCTCAGCCTTTCTGATGGAACGATCCTCCACACAGGAGGTGAATCGTTGCCCGGCATGGATGTGAATCGTGCCGGGAATTACATGGTTCGACGAGGATGGCGAGACACACGACTGGAGGTTTGTAACGCCGGATCTGGAGAACGAATTACTCTGTTAAACGTCGGCCTAGGGTCGGTCCCATCTGGGTCTGCGGATTCACGATTTTTTGTAACATCGTCACTGCAGCATCTTCAGTTCTGGGACCCGCAAACGTGGACTGCTCGCAACCAATTGCCGCTCGACGCTCCGGTCGTCGGTGCTGTCCCGGCGTTTCATCCCACTGAATCCCTGCTGGCGGTGCGACTTTTGCCTGGCCGTCTTGGTTTCATCGAGTTGTCCAATCCACGAGTAGTCGCACGCATTGATGAAATTCAGGAACACTCAAGTCACGCCGCCATGTTCTCGCCAGATGGCAAGTTCTATATCGAACTCAGTGGATCACCAGCTTCAGCGAGGGCCTGGAACCTTGGCAACATGCGACGAACACTGGCCAGGCAGGGACTTGACTGGAGTCCCGCGAATTCAGCCGATCCGCCTGAATTATCATTTTCTGCGGCAACGCCAGATTCCGTGCCAATCCCGTTTATCGTATCACTCGATGCTGCGACACCAGTGGTACATCTTCCCGCAGTTGGTATCAACGAGGCTCGAAGTCTTTATCAGGCCAATCCGGAGAGTCCGCATCTACAAAACATGCTGGCGTGGCGACTTCTTATAGCTCCTCCAGAACTTCGGAGCGATGTTGAAGCACTGGAACTTGCCAGACGCTCCAACATTTCTAATCCGAACTACGCCGCTTACCGCAACACACTCGGCTTAGCGTGTTTTCGAAATCAACTCTTTGACGAAGCGGACGCCTTGCTGCAGCACAACTTGACAACATCGAGTCCCGCTGACCTGACGCTCGATCTGATCGTGTTGTCCATGATTGCTCGAAACCAGAACAAACGCTCAACGAGCGAATCATTTCGAATCTGGGCTGAACAGAATTTTGCCGCGAATCCTCCAGCAACAGATGACGCCATGGCCGATATCCATGTTCTTTTCGCAGAAGACCGGGACATCGCGCAGCATGCCGCCGCTGATCCGAAGTAGATTCTCTATAGATCCCTGTTTCTACAGCAATGCAACGCAGTACGGCAGTAGTTTGAGTTCGGCCAGTTCACGCTGCAGTTCCTCTCGAGTCGGCACGGCCAGAGTATCAGCAATTATGTTCAACAGAATTTCCCCGAATCTTCGCCGTGATCGCTGCAAAATCTTCCGAAACGCTTCGTCGCTTGTTTCGACCTGACTTCGCTCTGAGTATAAGCGTGCTAACTCGGCACTTGAAAGATCAGATTCGACAGCCTTCAGCTTGAGTGCCAGAAAAAACATCTGGCCGGTCGCTTCCTGATGATGCTCTAGTGCAGTCCATGTCTGAGCCAAAACTTCGTCTCGCCAGTTTTCGTTGAAAGATTCCCTGGCCTGAGCGGTCTGATCCGCAGGCTCTTCATGCAATGGCTCGTTCACCGCGCGAACTCGCTGACGACGTTGATAGTCTCGCAGCTGATTCGCCAATGACACTCGCAGGAAATCGCGAAACCGTCCGCGATCCGGATGGACGTTGCTGAAATCACCGCGAAGAAACCGTACTGCAAAGTCCTGTGTCAAATCTTCCGCCACATCAGGAAGCCGCGTCGCTGTCAGAAAATAACGATAAACCGCACCATGGTAGCGTGAAAAAAAACTTGCGACCTCCTCCGTTGGAATCTGTGCTCCATCTTTTGCCCTCAGAACGACAGACCATGCCGTCAAAATCTGAGCGAGCGGTTTTGGAGTTTCTGATTGTCTATCCGACGATTCCATAAAATCTTTCGCTCAAAATCTCTGTCATATGAATAGCCGTTTCGATAACTCGACAGAACAATGGCGATAACGAGTACACTGACAGCCCAGCAAACGCAACCAGACTCAGGATTGTCAGATCCACAAGATCAAACAATGCTTTAGCTTTGGTTACCGGATTTTCCCGGTGACCCCATTCATGCGGTGAAGAACTCATGCGATCCGCAAATCGCGACACGTCTGCTCATAGCTGGCTTCAAGGTCAAGCGGAATTGCGAGATCATCGCTCAGCCAGAGCGGTAACATCGGCAATGGACTGCCGACGGTGAGTGGATGATGCCATGACTCCAACCAGCGTTTCAATCCATGCGGTCGCCAACAGCAGGAAACCGCGTAGATGGATTGATGATCGCCGTTGAGTTCCTGAGGCTTGTCACCGATCCACTCCAACATTTCGTCGTACAGACTGAAGTCGCGAATCGTTACCAAATCCACCATCACGACAGACACATGCCTGCGCAACAGTTCCGCGCATTTCGCGACAAACTGCCGACGACTTTCCGGACGATCCTTGTTGGCCGGACTGATAATTTCGATCGCAGCGACCAATTGACGACCTCGTTGAGTATCGTAAATGCGGACTTCATATTCGTCGAAGTCCGCCATTTCTGTTTCAAACGCGGTTGTCGGTTTCGCCGGGGACCAGACGGCTGTTGCAACGCCGCCTCCCTCGGAGTCTCTGACGGCATTCGGTTCGAACATCTCAAACGTCGCAATGTCAATTTCCGCCTGAGCCCCCAAATGAACTCGAGGGCCAGCCACATACTGAGGCGGGAGCAGTTTGCCAAGTTGCTGAACAATCAACGCTGGCCATTGCCCATGCACAACATCCCACGAAAAATATGTGTTCAGCGGCGGGCGAAAATGATCTCGAAGCGGCATGTCAATCCCTCAAAAGGTCCGTCGATGATACGAAGAGTCCATCGCCCGTTCAATCAATCCGCAGATCACGACACGTTTGTTCGTAACTGGCTTCAAGATCCAGCGGAATTGCGAGTTCGTCACTGAGCCACAGTGGCAGCGTCGGTAGTGGGCTTCCGACAATGAGCGGATGGTTCCAGGATTCCAGCCAGCGTTTTATACCTCGCGGGCGCCAGCTGCAGGAAACCGCGTATGTCGAATGATGATGGCCGTTGAGCGATTCAGATTTCTCGCCAATCCACTCGAGCATTTCCGCGTACAAATCGAAATCACGAACGGTGACAATATCAACCAGCACGACCGAGACATGCTGTCGCAGCAACTCAGCGCACTTAGCAACGAACTGGCGACGACTTTCAGGGCGATCTTTGTTGGATGGACTGATGATTTCAATGGCGGCAACCAAATGCCGACCTCGTTGAGTATCGTAAATGCAAACTTCATACTCATCGAAATCCGCCAATTCCGTTTCAAATTCGGACGTCGGTTTCGCAGGGGCCCAGACGGCTGTCGCCAGTCCACCTGCACCTGTGCTGTGCCCCGACCCGCCATCACTGCGATCAAATGCAGCGATGTCAATCTCCGCCTGCGAACCCAAATGCACGCGCGGCCCAGCGACGTATTGAGGCGGCAGCAACCTGCCGAGCTGTTGTACAATCACCATGGGCCATCCGCCGTGGACTTCTTCCCAGGATGACTGAGTACTCAATGGGGGTCGAAAATGGTCGCGAAGTGGCATGTGAGATTGCTTTTAAGGTCGGTTATCTTAATGGTCTGACCGAAGGTTGCTACTTGCGGAATCACCTGCTATTCGGCTCCATCGCGGCGTAGACTTTCCCGTGTTTTGTCAGCCACGCCACGTCGCCTTGCTCGGCATGCTCAGAGATGTCGCGAAGCAGTCGAACTGTTTCCGGTTCGTAGCAAGGTTCACTGGGATCATCAACGGGGACCACCATTTCGACTTCAACCACGATCACGAATCTTTCCGTCTGAATGAAACGCATCCGCCTGAAACGTTCTCCCGGTATGCGCATGGCTAATCTCTCTCGAAAAAGTGAACGGTAACGAGTTTAGCAACGCCACTCTGACGCAGGTGCGACCAGACGGCCTTAAACGAAACGCCATCTGGCAAATATTCGCGCACTTCAACAAGGGGATTCGGCTTTGCGTCTGGTCGCTCGACGATCAATTCGCCATTCTCCAAACCAGCTACCACTTGCCATTCTAAAATAGTACGTTCCTCCAATCACTCGGAAGCATGCAGCCCTATCACATACCTGTCTTTGGCAACCAACCGTCGAATCGTGTCCAATATTCGCCCCATGGATTCGACCTTTCAGCGACGAACAACGCTGCTTCATGGCATTCGATGGCACATGCGGAATCCGGAGCCATTTTTCAATTCCGTTTGCACCCAGCTTAGCGAGTCATGCAGGCCATGTCATCCGGTCGGAAAAGAAAGTCCAATCCACGCTCACGTTTCGGCGGTAGCGTGTTGCACGGGTGCCATTGACTTTTTCGCTGTTTTTGAAGGGAATCCGTAAGGGCTTCTGTCGGACGACGGTTTCTCGGTATACTTCCAGTTCTGATTGACGACAACAACAATTCCGTCACCAACGCCGTTCAACGCCACCATGCCGCTCAAGACTGATACGCTCGAAGAACCGCTGCTGAACCTGACGCCGATGATCGATGTCGTGTTTCTGCTGATCATCTTTTTCATGGTGGGTGCGAGGTTTACGGAAGAGAAGCACGATCAACAATTTGATGTCGAACTGCCTACCGCCTCAGCCGTGCAGACCATGAGTCGCACGCCTGACCCGCTGGTGATCACAGTCTACCGCTCAGGACGCATCACCATCAAAGATCGAGAACTTGATCAGTCGCAACTGGTTCAGGAATTGATGGCCGCGAAGGAAGCGTACGCCGATCAGGCCGTACTGATTCGCGGCGATGGTGAAGGACAGTATCAGGCGGTGATCGACGTCATGAATGCCTGCCATCAGGTTCAGATCAGAAAGTTTTCACTGGCCTTTCAGCCTCTGGAAACGGGTGCATCGGGTTCTCCATGAATGCACTGCGTCAGCTTCTCCATAAACTCACCGACGGTGCTCCGTTGAGCGGCGATGACCTTGTTGCGCTGGCTTTGCTGCTGACGATGATCGCATCACTCGCGCATCTGCTCACAATGCTCGCGACACGCTGGGGCGATCGAAACATCGCGTTCAAGTCGCTGCTGGCGTCGATCCTGATTCATGGCGTCTGCTTTCTGGGTCTTGAAGTCTTTGAACCTCTGGCGTTACGAAAAGCAACGGCCAATGAGTTACCACCTGAGCCATCGGAGTTGATCACGGATGTTCTGGTCGAAAGTGATCAGGATGTGAAACTTCCTGAATCCGGAAACATCCCGATTGCCGATCGACCCATTCAGCCGAAAATCGAACTGCACCGGTTTGAAGACACCGGACCGGAAATCGCCAAACCGGAACTTCCCGATCGTACGCCCGACAAACTGGAATCACTGACAACAACAGTTGATGACGTCACACAGTTCCAGCAACAGCAGCTAACGGAACTGGCTTTGCCCGCAGATGCCGGTGAGAAAG
>JAYUVA010000635.1:0-14794 GCA_043754375.1 Candidatus Kuenenia sp.
GCAAAGTACGCCGTCTTGTTTAACCCTGAGCCGCAGGCGACGGTTTCTGCACACGCCGTCGCCTGCGGCTCAGGGTTAAACGATTAAATCAACAGACCGATAGCGTGGAACGGCACTTGGTTTAGAATTGTCGTCTTTCGCTCCGCGAAAGAAACTTTCTCGCCGATTCCACGAAGCAATAAATCCCCGAAACTGAGACCCCTCAAAACACGGCCAAAACATGAACCACCAACTCGGCGTCTTGTGATTAGACTCGTTTCCGCTTAAAATCCGCGTCGTGGCAAGGCACTCTTTTTCGTCATCAATGCGACGTGTCCTTCCCAATTTTCTGTCCGAAAAGCAAAGTGCCGTAGCGTGTATCGAGTGCTGATCACCGACAGCCTGTCCAGGGCTGGCCTGAAGATTCTGGAACAAACCCAGGGTATCGAAGTCGTCGTCAAGAGCGGTCTCACGCCTGCACAGGTGCGCGAAGAGCTGAAATCAGCGGATGGCATCATCATCCGCAGCGGCACGACGTTGACCGCCGAGATTCTCGACGGGCAGGATCGCCTGAAATGTATCGCCCGCGCCGGGGTCGGTGTGGACAACATCAATCTGGAGGCAGCGACGCGTGCTGGCATCCTCGTGATGAATACGCCGACCGGCAACACGATCAGCACGGCGGAGCATACGTTCGCCATGATGCTCGCGTTGTCCCGCAATATCGGCCCGGCTTATGCCAGCATGAAATCTGGTAAATGGGATCGAAAATCCTTTCAGGGCACTCAGTTGGCCGGAAAAACCCTGGCTGTTGTCGGTCTCGGGCGAATTGGCCTGAGCGTTGCGCAGCGTGCTGTGGCGTTTGAAATGACGGTCATCGGCTATGACCCATTCTTCTCTGAAGAAAAGGCCAAAGAGTATGGCATCGAACTGTATCGCGACGTCGATGATATCGTCGGCAAGTGCGATTATCTCACCGTCCATACGCCGCTGACTGAGGAGACTCGCAGTATCATCAATGCGGCTCGCATTTCGAAAATGAAGAAGGGTGTCCGCATCATCAACTGTGCTCGCGGTGGTATTGTGGATGAAAAAGACCTCGCTGATGCGATTGAATCAGGCCATGTTGCTGGCGCGGCTCTGGACGTGTTTGTGGATGAACCGCCAAAGGATCGGCGTTTGATCGACCTGCCACAGGTGTTAGCCACACCACATCTGGGAGCGTCCACGGAAGAAGCTCAGGAAATGGTCGCGATCGAAGCGGCTGAGCTGGTTGTCGCCTATCTGAAACGCAGCGAGATTCGTTGTGCTGTCAACATGGCGCCTGTTTCAGCGTCCGAGATGGGTGAACTGAAGAACTATCTGAATCTCTCGTATCGCCTTGGTCTGCTTTCCGCGCAGATGATTAAGGGTCAGAGTCTGAAAGGCGCTGAGATCATTTACCGTGGTGAAGCGGCGAGCAAGAAAACCCGCTTGCTCACCAATGCCATGACGGCCGGACTGCTGGAGGCCGCTCTGGACGAAAGCGTGAATATCATCAACGCCACATCCGTCGCTCAGGCGCGCGGGATTTATATTCTTGAATCGGCAAGTGGCGACTGTGAAAACTTTGCATCCATGGTTTCTGTGGTTCTGACGACCGATCAGGGAACGTTCGAAGCGTCCGGAACGATTTTTGGAAATCAGTTTCTGCGTCTGGTTCGTCTGAACGAGTATCACTTCGAAGCTTACCTGGACGGCCTGCTGCTGATTTACCGCCATCGAGACGTGCCGGGCCTCATCGGTTTCATCGGCACAGTCTTTGGCGAGCACAACGTCAACATTGCCCAGATGGCGCTGGGACGCAAGCAGGATCGTCCTGGAGGCGCGTCGGTGGCGGTGTTGAATCTGGACAATGAGCCGTCAGCTGAAGCGATTCAAAAGATCAAGGGGCACAAGGAAGTGACCGGCGTTGATATCGTCCGGCTTCCTCCGGCCGGGGCTCCATTGCCGTGGCTGACAGCGTCGTAAGACGTTAGATTCCTGAGGATGGATATTTATGTCGGCCTGCGTATATTGTAGGATGACATGCCTGTCCTTCGTCGATTTGCGTGCGTTGGACATGAATGTCCAGTCAATTTTGAACACTTGATAAAGAAAGTCACGACGTTGGCGACCGTTGAAAAAGCAACTCAGACAATGAACGGTGCCCAGATTCTGATCGAGATGCTCGTTCGGATGGGGACAGACACGATTTATGCCTATCCGGGCGGCTGCAGCATGCCCTTGCATCAGGCTCTGCGCGAGCAACGCGATAACATTCGCACAATTCTGCCTCGGCACGAACAAGGCGGCTGCTTTGCGGCTCAGGGAATTGCCCGATCGACAGGCAGGACCGGCGTGGTTATGGCGACCAGCGGGCCAGGAGCGACCAATCTGGTGACCGGGATTGCCGACGCCAAACTGGACAGTATTCCGTTGATCGCGATCACAGGCCAGGTTCCTCAGGCAGTCATCGGCACCGATGCGTTCCAGGAAACGCCGATGGTGGAGGTCTGCCGCGCGATCACTAAACATCACTATATGATCACCAGCATCCGCGACGTTGCGCGGATTGTGAAGGAATCCTTCCACATCGCTTCCACCGGACGTCCAGGTCCCGTGCTGATCGACTTCCCCAAAGACGTCCAGCTGGAAACGATGCCGTTGAGCGAAGTGAATTTCGATCCGCCGATGAATCTGCCCGGCTATCATCCCGAGGTTCCTCCGGTTGCTCCTGAACAAATTCGACAGGTACTCGCAGCGGTTCGTCGCTCGCGCCGACCGGTGCTGTACGTGGGCGGTGGTTGTATTCAGAGCGAAGCCGCCGAAGAACTGACAAAATTCGCTTTGCGAACCGGGATTCCCGTAACCATGACGGTGATGGGGCTGGGCGTCTTCCCCGGCACTCATCCGCAGTCACTGCACATGCTGGGAATGCACGGCACGGTCTATGCAAATTACGCTGTGGACCAGTCCGACCTGTTACTGGCGTTCGGCGTGCGATTTGACGACCGTGTCACTGGGAAGCTCGCAGAGTTCGCGAAGCACGGCAAGATTGTGCATGTGGATATCGATCCGTCTGAGATCAATAAGAACAAAGAAGCCCACATCCCGATTCACGCGGATGTTCGGGAAACTCTGATCGCTCTCAACGCCGCTCTGGACGACGCCGACATTCCGGACCTGACCGAATGGCGTCAGATGATCGACGGTTGGAAGGCGAAATTTCCGCTGGCGTATGCAACCGCTGGAGATGCAATTCTGCAGCAATACGCGATCGACGAACTGTGGCGACAGACGCAGAAGATGGACTGTTACGTGACCGTGGGCGTGGGCCAGCACCAGATGTGGGCAGCACAGTTCTATAAGTTCAACAAGCCACGTCGCTGGTTGAGCAGTTCCGGTCTGGGAACTATGGGGTTCGGTCTGCCTGCCGCGATGGGCGTTCAGTCGGCACACCCCGATTCGCTGGTATTTGATATCGACGGCGACGGTTCGTTTCAGATGAATATCCAGGAACTGGCGACGCTGTACTGCGAAAAACTTCCGGTCAAAATTCTGTTGCTGAACAATCAGCATCTGGGCATGGTTGTGCAGTGGGAAGACCGATTCAATTCCGGTCGGCGGGCGCATACGTACCTTGGCCCGTCGGATCATCCGGAAGCACTCGGTGAAGGCGACGGTTCAATGCCGACCGACACGTTTCCGAACTTTGTCGGCATTGCCGAAAGCTACGGCGTCAAGGCTCGACAGGTCCGCAGCAAGGCCGAATATCCAAAGGCTCTCGCGGAAATGATCAGCCACAAAGGTCCCTACCTGCTGGACGTAATCTGCCCTTATCAGGAACACGTCCTGCCGATGATCCCCAGCGGAAAAACCGTCCGCGAGATCATTGTTGAATAGGCGGAGAATATTGTTTGGTTAGTGAGTGAGCGGTTCGTAAGCCAATTGTGGTCTGACGCTGGCATTTGTCCCGACAAGGACATCCTGTAGTAGCCCACCGACGGCCCATACCCGGACGATGCGACGAGTCAGCACAAATTCCAGCTCGCTCCCACCTTTGCGATCAATGCGAATCTTTACCTGGCTGCCGCTGGAGCCCTTCATCAGGTCCATACTGCTGACAATCTTCATCCCGCGAATGTTCCGCCCGTCGATACTCAGGATAACGTCTCCCGGTTGCACTCCTGCATCTGCTGCCGGCTACCCCTCAACGACTTCAACACGATCAGGCCTTCAGTGTCTTCACGAACTTCAAGGCCGCCCCCGACAATCTCTTCTTCCAGCACGACACTTTTCTGATCGATAGCCAGGCTGCCCATGACTACGCAAAGGCCATCGAACTGTGAGCACCTGCCAACAATCCGGAGTGGCGGGGCGTGCCTCAACTTTGTGTGTATGCAGAAAATGAGAATACGTATCGCACCATCTGCCTCGCGCTGTCATGCGGCGGACATGAATGTCCATCCTACTCAATCATTTCATCTGCATCGCCGGTCGCAACGTCAACTGACAAGTCGTCGTGCTTTTGCGAAAGTCCCGCCGGCGGGATAGAATATCGGTCACTCTGTCTCATTAGATTTCGCATGAAGGGTCGTGGACGTTTCGCCGATGTCGGAAAACTCCGTCACCCATTAACAGAGAGTGCCCATGAAAATACTGCGGAATATCCTGACAGGACTGGCCCTGTGCGTGCTGATCGGCTCAGTTGGCGACGCATCCCCGGCGTTCGCCCAGCCGCCTCAACCAGAGGTTGGGAATCCACTGAATGATGCATAAGATGGGCTGACGGTCAACAAGCCGAAAGCGTTCAGAGGATACTCTCTGGTCGCACCGATGAATTCGACCAGTACGTATCTGATCGATATGGAGGGCCGTATCGTCAACGCGTGGAAGAATGAGGCGAGCGGCATGCGTCAGCTTGCCGGTACATTGCGATTTAGAATCACGGATCGTACGATCAGAGATCATTGAATGTGTACCAGACGGCTGAGTGCCATTTGCCCTTGGTTGACTTTCAATGTCGCAGGCACATGCCGTGTGCCGTCCGCTGTGTCGATCGATTCCAACGGCTGCGGCACCTGGAAAGTGCCTGCTACTATCTAACCATGTACCGGTGGGCTGACGCCACACCGCTCGCCTGAAATCTGAGCGACCGATGATTTTTCATCCCACTATTGACCTCGCCTGCCTCGACGGCTTCACGTCCGTTGAGACTTTCGCCTACATCGGTCCCGGTGCCGGGTTTGCTTTGGCGGGTTCATTTCTTGCTGTCTTCGGTGCCATTGTTTCCGCGATCTCGATGGTCTTGCTTTGGCCGATCCGCCGAGTGCTGCGGATTGTGTTGACGCGACGGCCTCCGCGCAGACCGCGATTCAAGCGAGTCGTCGTTCTGGGACTTGACGGGCTGGATCATGGGCTGACAACCAGATTGCTCAACGAAGGCAAATTGCCGAACCTCGCAGCATTGCAGCAACAAGGCAGCTTTCAGTCCCTGGCCAGCACGCTTCCGCCTATCTCGCCGGTGGCATGGTCAACTTTTCAAACCGGAGTCAACCCTGGCAAACACAACATCTTTGACTTCCTGACGCCTGACGAAAAGACCTACCAGCCGAAACTCAGTTCCGTCGAAATTCGTACTGCCGCGCGCAGCATTGGCATTGGAAAGCTACGCATGGTTTTCCGCAAACCGGATGTTCGCATGTTGCGGAAAAGCAAGCCGTTCTGGAGCGTGCTCAGCGACTACGGAATCTTCAATTGCATCATTCGCGTGCCGATCACGTTTCCGCCGGAGAAGCTGCACGGCGTCCAGCTTTCGGCCATGTGCGTCCCCGATTTGCGCGGAACTCAGGGTACGTTCTCGCAGTACACAACTCGAGCGCGAATCGAAAACCAAAAAACGGGTGGCGAAGTGCATCATGTCCAGCGAAAGGGCGATAGCGTTTCCTGCGAACTCCTCGGACCGCCACACCCCACACGTCCGGACGAAGGAGCCATGAAACTCCCATTCAGCGTACACATCAATCAAGCTGACAGCGCGTTGTTGAAGATTGGCACCACGAAGCTCGAACTGAAACAGGGCGAGTATACCGGCTGGATTCCCGTCCGTTTCCGGGCAGGCTGGGGAGTTTCGATCCACGGTGTATGCCGATTCATGCTGCTGGGGACAAATCCCGAATTCGATCTGTACGTGACTCCCATCAACATCGATCCTGAGAAACCGGCAATGGCGATTGGCTATCCGGCTGTCTATCCGATCTATCTGGCGAAACGCCAGGGACCGTTTGCGACGCTGGGACTTGCGGAAGACACATGGGGACTCAGCGAACAGGTACTGGAAGACGAACACTTCATCCAGCAATGCACTGATATCGATCACGAACGCGAAACGATGTTCTTCGATGGACTCGACAAAGTCCCTGAAGGAATGTGTGTCTGCGTGTTCGACGGCACCGACCGCATGCAGCACATGTTCTGGAGATACCTTGATGAGTCTCACCCGGCTCGACCTGCTCAGGTCCCTGCCGCGTTCGGCACAGTGATTGAAGATCTGTATGTTCGGATGGATCAGCTTGTGGGCCGCACGATGGCGCGCTGTAGTGATGGCAAGACGCTGCTCATGGTGCTGTCTGATCACGGCTTCAACACATTTCGGCGCGGCGTTGATTTGAATCGCTGGCTGGAAGAAAACGGTTACCTCGTTGTCGATGACGCATTGCGAGGCAAAGATTATCTGGCCGGTATGGACTCGTCCCGAACGACCGCTTTTGCGATTGGTTTGACGGGAATCTTCCTGAATGTCCGGGGAAAGTTTGAGCACGGCATCGTTGAACCCGGTGACGCCGCTGAGGCACTCCGTGATGAGATCTCAGCGAAGCTTGGCAAACTGATCGATCCGCAGACGAACGCTGCTGCGATCAAGCGAGTTTACCAGGCGGTCAAGGCCTATCGTGGGCCCTACAAAGAAAATGCTCCGGACCTGATCGTTGGCTATGCGGGAGGTTATCGCGTATCGTGGGATGCCGCAGTGGGCCGCACAAGTCGTGAGATTTTTCACGACAACAAGAAAGCCTGGAGCGGCGATCATTGTGTCGATCCGTCGGTGGTGCCAGGCGTCCTGTTCTGTAATCACGAGATTACGTCGGAGTCGCCGCGACTGCTCGATCTTGCTCCGACCATCCTGGATCTTTTCGGCTGTCCGATTCCGGACTATATGGACGGAAAGGCGTTGATCGTTGGTAGGCAGAAATCGAACGTCGCTGGAACCGACAGTTCATCTGCTGCGGAGGTCAAGGTCGCATGAACGCATCAAAGCGAAAAGGAATCACTCGACGATCGATCCTGACAGCAGCCACGCTCGCCGCTGGTGCCGGGGCATTGGCGGCCTCGTACTGGATCGGTGGCGGCAACCGCGTGTCGAAGAGTATTGGCAAGAAGGTCATCGTGATCGGGATTGACGGCATGGACCCGCGATTGTGTCGCAGCATGATGCAGGCCGGGCGCCTCCCCAATCTGGCAAAGTTGTCAGCCAAAGGCGGCTTCAGCAATCTGGCGACCAGCATGCCTCCGCAAAGTCCTGTGGCATGGGCCAACTTTATCAACGGTTCGGGGCCAGGCGCGCACGGCATCTTTGACTTTATCCACCGGCATCCGCACGACCAGTGTGCTCCGTTTTATTCCGCCGCAGAAACGCTTCCAGGTCAGGGTGGTCTGGAAATCGGCGACCATGTGTTGCAGCTCGATTTTCCCCCGTTCAATCACACGCCTCCGAAAACAGTTCTGCGACGTCAGGGAGTGCCGTTCTGGGATTACCTTGACAAACAGAAAATCACATCGATTTTTTACGACATCCCGTCGAACTACCCGCCCAGCCCGTCACAGTACGGACATCACCGTTGCGTCTGCGGGATGGGCACGCCCGACATGATGGGCACCTACGGCACGTATCAATTCTTCAGCGAAGACTCGCCTGCGGATGGACTTGAAGAAGGCGGTGGTAAGCGATCAAAACTCAGCTTCGACGGCGATTCGGCTCGAGGAAAACTTGTCGGTCCGCAGAATAGTCTCCTGAAGTCGCAGACGCCGATCGTCATTGAATTCGAAATCCACCGGGATCTCGCATCCAATGCGGCGCTGCTGGAAATCGACGGCCGGAAAATCATGCTGCAGCCGGGCCAGTGGAGTCGCTGGACTTCACTCGATTTCGCGATGTCCGCACCTCGCCCCCTGCCAACGCAGCACGCGAGCGGCATTTGTCGATTCTTCCTCCAGGAAGTCGCCCCGAACTTTCGCCTTTACGTCACGCCGATCAACGTCGATCCGACGAATCCTGCCGTGCAGATTTCTGAGCCCGCAAATTTCATCAAGGACGTATCCAGTGAGCTTGGCATGTTCTACACGACCGGCTTTCAGGAAGATCACAAGGCGAGATCCAACGGCGTCTTCGATGACGATGAATTCCGCCGCCAGGCCACGATGGTGATGGAAGAACGGCTGGCTCTGTTTGAATATGCGATTGAAAACTACGAAGATGGGCTGCTGTTCTTTTATTTCTCGAGCAGCGATCTGCAGTCGCACATGTTCTGGTGGAACGCTGACGAGAATCCTCAGCATCCGACACGATCAACACCGGAGGCAGCCAGTCGATATCAATACGTCAAGGATCTTTATCAGCGACTGGATGGCATTATCGGTGATATTCAGGATCGCTACGGCGGCAAGGCCACGCTGTTTGTCATGAGCGATCATGGCTTCGCAAATTTTGGCCGTCAGTTCAATGTGAACTCATGGCTGCGCGACTGTGGTTACCTGAACCCGCGCGAGTGCCACTCCATCCTGACCGACGCCGACTGGTCGCGAACCCGCGCTTATGGTCTGGGCATCAACGGGCTGTACCTGAATCTGAAGGGACGAGAACGAGACGGCATTGTTGAACCCGGTGAGGAACAGGAAAAGCTGACGAGACAACTGATCGCCCGCCTTCAGTCAGTGAAGGATTTGAATGGTCAGCAGGTTATTCGCAAAGTGTATCGTTCCAGTGAAATCTATACCGGCAGCGCGACGGCACTGGCCCCGGACCTGATCATTGGCTACGCCCGGGGTTTCCGTGCGTCATGGGAGACGTGCCTTGGTGAATTAACGCCGGACGTACTGCTCGACAACACGTCCGCATGGAGCGCAGATCATTGCTCAGATGCATTGGAGGTTCCGGGTGTTCTGTTCAGCAACAAACCGTTTCAGTCTGCCGAACCGTCGCTGATCGACATGGCTCCATCGATTCTGCACGAGTTTGGCATGGCGACGCCCGATACGATGACAGGACGAAGTGTGTTTGGAACTTGACCGATGAGCCCGCAAAGTGCGCAAATAAGTTTAACCCTGAGCCGCAGGCGACAGCGTCACAGCACGGCGTCGCCTGCGGCTCGGGGTTAAACGCTGAAATCAAACGTCGGCGGAGCGACTGATCGACATACGAGCCCGACAATTCAACACGATACTGGAAACTCGAACATGACCAAAGTTGGCATCGACTCAAATCTGTACGAACGCGCGAAGCAGGCTGCAGCCAGAGCGGGCTTCAGCAGTGTAGAAGAACTCATCGCCACCGCGATTGAAAACGAACTGAAACGTCTCGGTGAAACTGACGCGGAAAAACAGGTTGGCGACCAACTTCGTGGCCTTGGATATATCGAGTAGCCCTGTGCTGACACGACTTGCTGTTTGGCTGAATCATTTCGCCAGCGTGATCGCCGGCATTCTCCTTGCGCCGATCGCGTGGCTGCCGGGATGGCTGTCGGCCACGGTCATTGCCGCCGTCACGGGAGTCATCATGCTCCTGATGTTCAAGTACACGTCAAATCAGGCCGCGATCAGGCACACGCGAAGCCAGATCAAAGCCAATCTGCTGGCGTTGTCTTTGTTCAAGGAGGATCTGCGCGTCGGACTTCGGGTTCAAGTGGCACTGTTGCTGGGTGCTGCCCGACTGCTGGCGCTGTCACTGGTCCCGATGCTGGTGATGCTTGTGCCGATGTGTCTGGTGCTGGGACAGTTGGCGCTGTGGTTTCAGGCCCGACCACTTTTCGTCGGCGAGGAAACCGTCGTGACAGTACAATTGGCGGAAGCTGCAGTTCAGTCGCTTCAACAGATTCAGTTCGATCCTGGTACGGCTGCAACCGTGACCGTCGGACCTGTGCGGGTTCCCTCAAAGCACATGGTGTGCTGGAACATTCAGACAGCAAAGCCGGGATTGCACCAGCTGACGTTCAGCGTCGGAGACCAACGATTTACAAAGGAACTCGCTGTCGGAGGCAACTACATGACAGTCAGTCTCTCGCGACCTGCCAGCAGTCTGGGTGATGTTCTGATTCATCCTCGTGAGCAGCCCTTTGCGGCAGCATCACCCGTGCAGTCGATCGCAGTGACGTATCCGCATCGAGCATCATGGACGACCGGTACCGACTGGTGGATGGTCTACTGGTTTGTCGCCTCAATGGTCGCCGCTTTTCTGGCGAAGCCGTTTTTGAATGTCAATCTTTGATCGTTCCAGTCACTGGTCCGCGATGGAATCCCGCGATGTCATTCACTTCTGAAATCATCATTGTCTCTGGTCTGCCTCGTTCCGGCACCTCGCTCATGATGCAGATGCTGCAGCAGGGCGGCATCCCGGCTGTCACCGACGAAATCCGGGCCGCCGACACTGACAACCCTCGAGGCTACTATGAATTCGAGAGAGTCAAAAAGACAAAGGAAGACCCCTCGTGGCTTCCGGAAGCTCGCGGCAAAGTCGTCAAGATGGTTTCGTCACTGCTTTACGACCTGCCCGCCACCGAAACGTATCGCGTTGTCTTCATGCGGCGAGACATCGACGAGATGCTCGAATCTCAGGAAAAAATGCTGGCCCGACTTTCCCGGACGGCCGCGCCACGCGACCAGATGAAGACATCGTTTTCAGTCCACCTCGACCGACTGTTCCATTGGTTTCCCTTACAACCCCACATCAAACTCCTGGAAGTGAGCTACAACGATCTGCTCCATACTCCGGAATCGGAAATCTGCCGAGTGGCCAGGTTTCTGGATCACGTTCCCTCCGCCTCGCAGATGCTTGCGGCGATCGATCTCAGTCTGTATCGAAACCGCAAAGCGGCAATCGCCCCCGATCCGATCCAGCCAGCGGTCTGTTAATTGAATCGTTTAACCCTGAGCCGCAGGCGACGGCGTGAGCCGAAACCGTCGCCTGCGGCTCGGGGTTAAACAAAATTGCTGACTATGTACACTAAATCAACAGCCCGCCAGCGGCGAATCTGTCGGGAACAGGCATTGAATCTTTGCCTTTTGCCTGGCGGTTGGTTACCCTGTACCAGTCTCGCTGCGGCATTTCACCTGAAGGGCAATTCTGGCTCACGGGTTGCACCTTCTCTGCACGTACCCTCCTGAACAACTTTCCTTCCCACAGTCTATATGGTGATCAGCATGCGTTTTAGCTTGCTTCCCGCTGTCGTTTTGGCACTTTCAACCTGCGTCGCCGGCGGCAATTCTTTCCCTGCGATCGCTCAGGATGCGAAGCCTCCGGAAAAGGCTGTCAGCTACTACCGATCGGTTCGACCGATCCTGCAGCGACAGTGTTCGGGATGTCATTTTCCGGGCAAGCTGGAAGGCAAGCTCTCTGTGTTGAGCGTGGCTGATCTCCTCAAAGGTGGCGAAGCTGGTGCGGCCGTTGTTCCGGCAAAACCAGACGAAAGTAAACTGGTCGAATACATCTCGGGGGCTGATCCCAGGATGCCGCTCAGCGGTGATCCATTGTCGGCCGAAGCTGTGTATACGATTCGGACCTGGATCACGCAGGGAGCCATCGATGATTCGCCGCCGGATGTAGGTGTGGTGATCACTGCGGAAAATCCACCCGTCTATTCCACACCGCCGGTTGTGACGTCGATGGACTATTCACCAGACGGAAAGTTGCTGGCAGTCTCAGGATATCACGAAGTCCTCATTCATACGCTCGACGGCAGCGTCCCGCCGAAGCGACTCATTGGCCGTTCGCAGCGAATTGAATCCTTGTCGTTCTCACCCGACGGACAGATTCTGGCAGTCGCTGGCGGGACACCGGCACTGTTCGGTGAACTGCAGTTGTGGAACGTTGCGGAAGGTAAGCTCCTGCATTCCACCACACTGGCTCTCGACACACTGTTCGGACTCTCGTTCAACGGGGACGGCACGCTGGTTTCTTTCGGCGCTGCGGACAATCGTGTGCGAGTCGTCAAAGTGGAAACCGCTGAAGTGACGATGCGGATGGATGCTCATTCCGACTGGGTTCAGGGAACGACATTCTCCCTGAATAACGACCATGTCATCAGTGTCAGCCGGGATATGTCAATGAAGCTGACGATCGTGGGAACCGGGCAGTTTGTAGACAACATCACCAGTATCACGCCCGGTGCCCTGAAGGGCGGACTCGTGGATGTGATTCGGCATCCGACCCGCGAAGAAGTGCTCGCCGTCGGTTCCGATGGCGAACCACGTCTCTACAAGATTTTTCGCGAGAAGGCGCGTCAGATCGGCGACGACTTCAATCTCATCCGTGCGTATTCAAAACTTCCAGGACGACTGTGCGATCTGGATTTGTCTCCTTCCGGCAACAAGTTTGTTGTCGGTTCCAGTACCGCGATTTCCGGTGCAGCAAGAATCTATATGACGGAAGATGCTGCAAAGTTTGTGGACATTCCTGACGTAACGGCACCCCTTTTTGCCGTCAGCTTTCGTCCTGACGAGATGCAGGTTGCTGTGTCCGGATTCGACGGCATGATCAAGCTGTGCAATGCCGAAACTGGTGCCGTGGAAATGACTTTCCCGGCAGCCCCTTTGACGACCGCACCACCGTCGGTCGCGACGGCGAGCGACTGAATTGCTTCAACAATACTCGAAGACCAGGCCGACCGCGACTCACGACTTCTTTCCCACGAGACCACTCATGATGATCTTCGCCAATCAAACTTGCCGACTGGCCATCTTCGCAGCAGCTGGTTTGCTGTACGTCACTGTAACTTCCGCTGACGAACCAAAACCGGTTCCGAACAGTGCAACAGCGGACCAGGCAGCTGGGACCGCCCCGCCCGCGACTGATGCCGCATCGGCTGAAACGGCCAATGCCGCCGTGCGGTCCTATGTGGGGCTGGAGGTCTACCCGACCGAGTTGACACTTTCCTCGATCCGTGATTCACGCCGCGTGATTGTGACGGGCGTCACTGCCGATGGTCAGAAGATCGACGTCAGCAGCAAGGCAACCGTCACGACTCCGTCGCCGGTCTGCACCGTCGGCACTGATGGTTATGTTGCTCCGGTGATGGCAGGTGAAGGATCGATTATTGTTGAAGCTGTGGGCCACAAGCTGGAAATCCCAATTCATGTGACGACTGTCGAAACTGTTGCCGTCGATTTTATTCGCGACGTGAATCCGATTCTCAGCAAAGTGGGCTGCAATCAGGGTACGTGTCACGGCTCGCAATCCGGCAAGAATGGTTTCAAACTTTCACTGCGAGGATACGACTCGGTTTACGACTATCGAGCTCTCGTCGATGATATCTCCGGGCGTCGTTTCAATCGCTCCGAACCCGCACAGAGCTTGATATTGTTGAAGCCGACTCAGGGTGTGCCGCATGAAGGCGGATTTCTTTTCGACGAACAGTCGCGATATTACAAGGTCCTCGAGCAATGGGTCGCTGAAGGCTGTCAGTACAAAACTGACGCGGCGCGAGTTGCCAGCATTGCGATCTACCCACCGACTCCCATGTTACAGCTGCGGCACGATCAGCAGCAGTTGATTGTGATCGCGACATATGCCGACGGATCAACCCGCGATGTGACCCGGGAAGCCGTATTTGAAACCAGCAACTTCGAAGTTGCCACTGTTTCGAAACAAGGATTGATCAAGGCTGTTCAGCGAGGCGAAGCGGCCGCCCTGGTTCGCTTTGAAGGCAATTATGCGGCCGCGCCTGTTTCAATTCTGGGCAACCGCGACGGATACGAATGGACGCCATCGCCGGAGCAGAATTTTATCGACGGCCTGGTAAACTCAAAATTGCAACGGATGAAACTACTTCCCTCCGGCCCTGCTGACGACGCCGAGTTTCTTCGCCGCGTTTCCCTGGATATCGCCGGTGTGCCGCCAACGATTGCAGAAGTCAATGCCTTTGTTGCCGACACGACGGAATCAGTCGCTAAACGAGCCGCAAAAGTGGATCAATTGCTGTCGCGTCCGGAATATGTCGAACACTGGACACTCAAATGGAGCGACCTGCTGCTCAATCGCCGCAAGACCGTCACCGAACGCGGTGTGTGGGCGTTTCGCAACTGGATTCGCCAGGCCGTTGCCACCAACAAGCCCTACGATCAATTCGCTTCTGAACTGATGACTGCCGGAGGCAGTACGCTGGAGAATCCGGCAGCGAATTATTTCCGCATTGCACGAGAACCAAAGCTGGTCATGGAAAACATGACTCAGGTCTTCCTGGGCACGCGATTCAGTTGCAATCAGTGCCACGACCATCCTTTCGAACGCTGGACTCAGAACCAGTACTACGAACTTGCTGCCTACTTTGCCGATGTCGGTCGCCGAGCTCTGCCGGATGGTGACGAGTTCGTGTTCACGAACGCATCTCCGGAAGCTGTGGTCAATCCATCAACCAATCAGGCAGCGTCGCCGAAGTTTCCATTTTCACATGCCGGTGCAGTCAACGCAGGTGCGCACCGGCGCGAGCAATTGTCACAATGGCTGACGGCCAAAGAAAACCCCTACTTT
>JAYUVA010000636.1:0-5706 GCA_043754375.1 Candidatus Kuenenia sp.
GTGGCGCTCGTGGGCGATATTCGCCACAGTCGTGTGGCCCGCTCAAACATTCATGGACTCATTACACTGGGTGCCCGTGTGATCGTCTGCGGTCCGGCAACATTGATTCCCAGTGACATTACCAGACTGGGTGTCGAAGTTGCTTACAATCTGGACGAAATACTTCCGGAAGTCGATTGCGTCAATCTGCTGCGCGTGCAGTTTGAACGTCAGCGCGGCGCGTTTTTTCCGTCGATTGCGGAGTATGCTCATTTGTTCGGAATGAATGGTGATCGTATTCGTCGGGCACGCGGAAACCTGATGGTGCTCGCCCCAGGGCCGATCAATCGCGGTGTCGAATTGACGCCCGAAGTTGCCGACGGTCCGAATTCACTGATCCTGAATCAGGTCAGGAACGGCTTGCTGATTCGCATGGCATGCCTGACTCTGCTGGCTCTAGAACGTCGAAAAGATCAGGAGACGCAGCGATGAATTCTCTCCTGATTTCCGGCGGACGTGTGATCGATCCGGCGAATCATCTGGATGCCGCAGCTGATGTGCTGATTCTGGACGGAAAAATTGCAGCCGTCACGCGGCGGGACACCCGCGATGCCACGAAGGATGTGCCACCGGGAACCCATGTCATTGATGCGACGGGACTCATTGTCTGTCCCGGATTCATCGATACGCATGTCTCGCTCCGGGAACCAGGATTCGAAGAAGACGAATGCACGGCGACCGGAACGGCGGCTGCGCTGGCCGGCGGATTCACGACCATTGCAGCGCAATCTGACACGCATCCGGTTGTGGATGATCGAGCTGCAGCAGAGTTTATCCGGCTGCAGGCCGATCGTGCTCGAAATTGCCGTGTCTATCCGCTCGGTGCGGTGACGAAGGAAAGCAAGGGCGAAGAACTCGCCGAAATCGGGCAGCTGGTCCAGGGGGGAGCAGTCGGGTTTTCAGACGCGAAGCGGCCTGTGGCGAATTCCGAAGTGATGCGGCGGGCGCTCGAATACACGCGGATGTTTAATCGTCCGATTCTGCACTTCGCCATGGTGCCGGAATTGTCAGATGGCGGTGTGATGCATGAAGGCTTTGAGGCGACTCGTCTTGGCTTTCGAGGGATTCCGGCCGCCGCGCAGGATATTATGACGGGCCGCGACATCGCGCTGGCGGAATTGACGGGTGGCCGGATTCATCTGATGTGTGTCACGACCATTGATTCGGTTGAACGTATTCGCCGCGCAAAATCGCGAGGCATTTCTGTCTCAGCGGACGTCACACCACATCATCTGTTGCTGACGGACGAAGTGATGAGTTCATTCGAAACCATGTACAAGTGCAATCCGCCGCTGCGGTCTCAGGAACATGTGAATGCGCTGATCGTCGGACTACAGGACGGAACCTTAGCCGCAATTACGTCCGACCATCAGCCGCTGGCTCTGGAAAAAAAACAGGTTGATATGGATACTGCGCCTTTCGGAATCTGTGGAATCGAAACTTTGCTTCCGGTGTGCATTCGAGCGTTGATTGAGCCCGGCCATCTGACGTGGCTGCAACTCATCGCCCGGCTGACGACTGGACCTGCGGCGGTTCTGGGTGTCAATCACGGAACCTTGTCCGTGGGCCAACCCGCAGACGTCACGCTGATTGATCCTGCGAAAACATGGACCGTCCGCGCGAATGAATTCCATTCACGCAGCCGCAACACTCCGTTTGACGGTGTCGAATTCACTGGCAAAGTCGTGAAAACCATTGTCGATGGCGAAGTGCGTTTTCAAACTGAAAACTGAAAACTGAAAACTGAAAACTGCCCCCCTATGTCGCTCACACAATCCGTCCTGATCGAAGTCAAAAACATCAAAGGCAAGGGCCGCGGCGTGTTCGCCCGCACGCTCATTCCGGAAGGCACCATCTTTGAGCGAGTGCCGTTGCTGGTGATTCCGGCCAAAGAGATCCTGCACTGCGATCACGGAACTTTGTTGCTTGGCTACATCTTCGAATACAAGAAACAGGTAGCACTCGCGCTGGGCTACGGTTCGTTGTACAACCATTCCTACAATCCGAATGCAAGGTATGACGACGCTGGTCGACAGATCAAGGAATTCAGCGCCCTGCGCGATATTCATCCGGGCGAAGAAATTACGATCAACTACAACGGTGCTGAAGACATCCTGGACCCGGTCGAGTTTTCGGTGCTGGAGTGAACCACGTAGGCCGGACCAGGCGAAGCGCCGTTCCGGCAGGTCGGCCAAGTGCCGGAACTACGCTCTGCCTGGTCCGGCGTACCCCAGCTTTCGTCGTTTTCACCAGACTCCGGAGTCAAGCGGAATGCCTCTCTGTTTCCCACCCCGATCAATTTCGCTCCTGATCTGCCTCCTGATTACCGAAGCAACCTGCCACGCTCAGCCACCAGCGGAAGATTCGTTTGCGCTGGGTGTGCGGGATTCGGAACCTGTCAGCCCCGAGGACGAACAGAAATCATTTGTCGTACCGGACGGTTTTCGCGTGGACCTCGTCGCTTCGGAGCCCGATATCGCAAAACCCATGAATCTGGCCTTCGACACCAAAGGCCGATTGTGGGTCAGCAGTTCACTGGAATATCCCTTCGCGGCGGCAGCGGACGTGACCCCGCGCGACACGATTCGCATTCTGGAGGACAAAGACGGAGATGGCAAAGCGGATCGTGTGACCGTGTTTGCAGACAAACTCAACATTCCGATCGGACTCATCCCGTACAGTGATGGAGTCATCTGTTTCAGCATTCCGAACATCTGGTTTCTGCATGACAGGGACGGTGACGGCACCTGCGATGAGCGCGAAGTGCTGTACGGTCCGTTTGATACGACTCGTGACACGCACGGTATGTGCAATGCTTTCCGACGCGGCGATGACGGCTGGATTTACGCGTGCCATGGATTCAACAATCGTTCTGACGTTGCCGGCAAAGACGGGCATCGAGTGCAGATGTCATCCGGTAATACGTTTCGCTTCCGCCCTGATGGTTCACGCATTGAGTTGTATTCTCAGGGGCAGGTGAATCCTTTCGGCATGGCGATCGACCGGTTTGGAGATATTTATACAGCGGACTGTCACACCAAACCGGTGACACTCGTGCTCCCCGGTGGTTGTTATGACAGTTTTGGAAGGCCACATGATGGACTTGGCTATGTGCCAAACGTCATGGAACATCTGCACGGTTCGACGGCGATTGCCGCGCTTGCGCTGGGAGCAGACACCCTGTTCCCTGCCGAATACTTTGAAAGCACATTCGACGGCAACGTCATGACGTCGCGTGTCAATCAGAATACACTTCAGCGAACTGGATCAAGCGTTCGAGCAATCGAACGACCGGATCTTGTCAGCAGCAGTGATCCGTGGTTTCGCCCGGTAGACATTGTCGCCGGGCCGGACGGTGCGTTGTACATTGCCGACTTCTACAACCGAATCATCGGACACTATGAAGTGCCTTTGCTGCATCCGGGGCGAGATCGTTTTCGAGGGCGTATCTGGCGCGTTGCTTACGGTGAGTCTGATGCTCAAAACATCGGTCGCGTCGGCTTTGGCATGGATCTGACAGGAATGTCAGCGGAGAAATTGTTCGGCATCATCAGTTCGGCTCCGCCTGTTCAGAAAATGCTCGCCCGCCACTTCATTGCAGATGATGCCCGTTTCGAGGTGAAAGAACTTATTCGAACACGTCTCGTCTCACCTGATCCACTCATCCGCAGATTTGCTTTGCGATTGCTCGCCGAACGAGGCAGTGTGTCATACTCAGAACTCCTCGCGGCAGTGCAGGATGAGGATGAATTGGTCCGGGTTCATGCATTCAGAGCGCTCAGGGACGTTCCGCAAGACGCGGAATTCCATGCACGTGTCGAGCAGATTCTGCTGACCGGCTTTCGCGATTCGTCACCGATGGTCCGCCGTGCGGCGGTTGCAGCGTCCTCAAAACATATCGCTCGAGAATCGAGCGAACTGCTTGCGCTCATGCGAATGTTGCACACGACCGATCTGGCCGACGTCCATTTGCGACATTCCATTCGCATCGCGTTGCGGGATCACCTGCTGAACGAAGATTGGTTTCGCGACCTTGCAGCTCGGTCGCCGCTTGCGATGGACCGCCTTGCACTCGCAGACCTGAGTCTTGCGTTGAAGACTCCTGCAGCAGCGGAATACATCGCATCACACGTCGAGTTCCTGGGGACTGCTCAGCCTGGCAAACTGGCAGAATATCTGCAATTTGCCTCAGCGTATGTGTCGCCCGACGCAGCCTCTGACGTCGTGGCCACAGTTCGCGAACGGTTCGCCGGGGATCAGGCGTTGCAGTTGCAACTGCTGAATTCCATGCGGCAGGGTTTTGCGCAACGAGGTCAGCAGTCGCCGCAGGCCGTGCGTGATTGGGCACTGCACACGGCACTGACCTTGCTGCAGATGAAGTCGCCGGACGACCTGGATGTACTCGATTCTGAAACAGCATTCAGCTGGTCGTATGAATCACTTCCGGATTCGCCCAATCCCAATAACTGCTGGGGCATTACGACGTCCAGAAAGTCGGCGGACGGAGTCGGCGGTGCGTCGCTCTTCAGTAGTATTGAACAAGGAGAGCAACGAACGGGACTGTATCGGTCCGACAGTTTTGAACCCGCAGACAGTCTGAGTTTCTACGTCGCCGGACATGACGGTTTTCCAGACAAGCCCCTCAGGAAAGCAAATTTCGTTCGCTTGCGCGATTTCGCCACCGGAGAAATCCTGAAAGAAGCATCGCCACCGCGCAATGACGTAGCCCAGGAAGTGAAGTGGCAGACCGCAGAATTCAGAGGCCGCAACGTCTTTGTGGAACTCGTCGATGGCGATGCAGGGACCGCCTATGCGTGGCTCGCTGTCGGTCGATTTTCTGATCAGCGACTGAATCCATCCGATTCTCAACTGCAGCGAATTCAGGCGGCAGCGATCATCGGTGACTTCGCAATGGACGAACTGCGGCCCGCAATCATCCGTCTGATTGGCAATACTGAGCAACCTCGTGCAACCCGCGTCATGTTTGCAGCCGCAATATTGAAACTACGATCTGATTCGCGTCTTGCCGCCGTTGCATTAGTGCCCCTGATCGCAGGTGTGCCGGACGCATTGGTCGACGACGCAATGCACGCCGTGGGAATTTACCAACCCGACGTGACAGCGCCCATCCTTGAATCCGTTTTTCAGGTTGCGACGTCGGCAGAACAACTCACACTGGCCGAGCAACTTTCCGCAGACGTGATCGGCGCAGACATGCTGTTGCGTCTGATGGAATCGGGTAAAGCTTCGGCGCGTTTGATGCTGAAACCGACGGTGCAACAACGCCTGGAAGCCATTGCCACCGATGAAATCAAACAACGCGCGAAACCACTGACGGCGAATCTTCCCAGTGAAGACGCTGTCATCGACCAACTCATTGTCGTCCGCCGGAATGCAGTGAACGCTGCAACCGGCGATGCGACATCTGGAAAAGAATTGTTCAAAAAGAGTTGCCTCATTTGCCACCAGATTGCCGGTGAGGGCAAACAGGTCGGTCCCAACCTGGATGGTATTGGCAATCGCGGACTTGATCGCGTTCTGGAAGACGTACTCGCGCCAAATCTCAATGTGGATGTCGCATTCCGGACCACCACGGTCGTAACGAATGAAGGTAAGGCCTTCAGCGGACTGTTGAAAGAACTGGAAGGAAATCGTGTCAGCATTATC
>JAYUVA010000637.1:0-4124 GCA_043754375.1 Candidatus Kuenenia sp.
TTCGCCTGTTCTGGCGGCATATAGTCGATAGTTCCCATCAGATGCGATGAGGAAGAAAGGTCGTCGCCCACAGGCAAATGACTCGGGTTCAACAGAGCCAGCCCAAGGTCCAGAATCTTGACTTGACCATCCTTCGATAACATCAGATTGCCGGGCTTCACATCCCTGTGCACCATTCCAGCCTCGTGAATCTGGGACAGCCCGACAGCCGCCATCCGGATCATTGAGCACGCATGCTTCACGGAAAGGGGCCCGAGTTGTTTCAGCATTGCCGACAGATCGACGCCATCCACAAACTCCATCACCAGAAAATGGACGCCGTCCACTTCGTCGGCGTCGAGGGCTCGGACGACGTTGGGATGATCGATCGTCCCGGCCGCCTGCATTTCGCGATGAAAACGAGCCTGCATGCGTGGATCATGGACGCGCGCCGCAGACAACAATTTCAGGGCGACGACCTTGTTGAGCTTTTCCTGGCGAGCCCGGTAAACCAGTCCCATTCCGCCTTTACCGACAACCTCCAGCAGTGTGTACTGCCCCAACTGCTGGCCTGGCTGCGGAACAAGCTGTGATATTGAGCTGACCGGGAGACGTTGGTGAAGTCCTGATCCGACGAAGGAATCGGCAATGGACATCCGAGCAAGATTTGCCACGGCACTGAGGAACGGCTCTTCGTTCAGGAGAGATACGTCTTGTAGCGCCTCAGTGTTCCGGAACATCCCGGTAAAAGAGTCCGGTTGCGATTCGAGCAACTGGATTGTTTCCGAGCAAACCGGACACGCATCAAGGTGCTGCTCCAGTCCCGGGACGGTATCCTCGCGCAGCGTACCCAGAGTGTACTTGCTGAGTTCTTCCTTCGATGGGCATTCACGGGTTATCATGGTTCCATGCTCAGAAAGTTCACTCCATTGGCAAAGCACGTCCGCTCATTCTGTATAACGTCAGACCGTCATTCAACTTCCCCGGCGAGCGGCGGGTGTCAGCCCACCGGTACATCGTGAGCGAAATGGCGATTAGCAGCTTTGTTGATTTGAGTTTGTAGTTCTGGCTTCAGGCGGCTTTTTGGCTTGAACTGCCAACGAATTGCGACTGAAGCCGGGACTACGAACGAAATGTTCACTAGATCAACTCTCTAAAGCAGCCCTTCCAGTTCTTCACGCAGCCGCTTCAGGATTTTGTACCGAGCCTGCCGAACGGTCCCCTGAGCCAACCCCAGTTCCATGGCGACTTCAGCTGTCGGCTGTTCATCCACCACCGTTCGCCAAAACGCCTGCCAGGTTTTGACTTCGTAGTCGATCTTCACGCATTCCATGGCCTGCCTCAGCACCAGCACCACGTCTGGCGTCGCCGCCCATGAGTTTGAGTTTTCGTCCCACGGCGATGGGAATTCGTCCAGAATCCCTTGAAACGCTGCCAGCCCGAATGCTTCCCGCTCCTTCCGGAGTTTCCGGAAATGGTCGTTGATCACATTCGTGGAAATGGTACGCAACCACAATCGAAGCCCCTGCCCCGGCTGATCTCGTCGCAGCGTGCTGATCGATTTCAGCACCCGCTTCAGGACTTCCTGCACCAAATCTGCTGAGTCATGCGGCAAAACGCCTGCCCGGCGACATCGAGCGTAAATGAACGCCCCGTAGATTGACACAAACCGAACCCACGCCTCCCGACCGCCTGCAACGATGTGTTTCAGCAGGTTCGTGGACGTCGATTGAGACGAGCGATGATCAGACAGTGTGTCAATTCTCATTCGATGAAGTCTGCAGGGCTTGCAGGCAACGGCACTATACTTTCCACCTGAACTACAGGGAGTGAGTTATCAGATATTCCCTGATACTTTTCAAGTCGCCCAGACTGCCAGTTTGTTGTTCATGAGGAGTTCTGAAGGCGTTTGCAAAAAAATCGAATGACACCAAAGCGTTTACTTTCCCATGGGCATTTCCGGGGCGTGCCGCCTTGGATTCATCAGATCCAAATTGTTTCCTGTGGCCCAATCCACCCAATGTCCAACTTCTACACTCAGTGTCCGACTTAGGATGTTCATATGAAGTCTCGAAAAGCAACTGCGTCATGGATCCAGACCTTCAGAAAAGGTTTGAGTGTTCGGAAACGAAGACGCAATGCACATTTTCCGTGCGAATTGCGGCTTGAACAACTCGAGAGTCGTCTCCTACTGTCAGCAGACTTTGGTGATGCGCCCGATACTGCTGCAGGCACAGGTAGCGGGAACTACGAGACTCTGGCGGGCAATGGTGGCCCGAGTCATGACATCACCCTGACACACTCGACGTTGTTTTTGGGAACCGGCGTCGATGGTGAGGCGGACGCCACAGCAAATTCCCGAGCGAATGGCGATGATCTGGGGACCGGGGCGACGCAAACTGGAGTCATTCAGCCCGGGACGGACCTGCAGCTTACGATTGGTGCGGCCCCGAACGTACGCATGCGGGCAACCAACTCCACAGGCACAGCTGCTACACTGTACGGCTGGATTGACTACAACCAGGACGGTGTCTTCGACAACAGCACGGAACGTGCGTCTGTCGTAGTTTCGGCTGGATCAATGAATTCCCAGTTCACACTGACATTCCCTGTGATCCCGACCGGTGCAGCCACCGGCACGACGTACGCCCGGTTTCGCCTGAGTTCCGACACGACGGCAGGCAATCCAACCGGTGCGGCGTCTGACGGCGAGGTTGAAGACTACTCTGCGACAATTACGCTTCGCAGCGACGGGACTGTCGATAGTGCAAAGACCGTCAAGATCGCCAGCAGCACAAACGGAGGTCCGGGGTTGAGCGACGGCGTTCATTTCGGCCGAGCAGTCGCCAACATTGGCGATCTGGACGGTGATGGCATCAACGACATGGTTGTCGGAGCGTATCGAGACAACACTGGCGGAGTGTTTAACGGCGCTGTATACGTTCAGTTCATGAACTCGAACGGTACCGTCAGAAACTCAACGAAGATTGCCAGTGGTGTCAATGGTGGGCCGGGACTTTCGCTTGGTGGTACTTTTGGCTGGTCGGTCGCGAACCTCGGCGACATGGACGGGGATGGTGTGACAGAGATCGGTGTTGGTTGTCCACTTGATGGAACCGGTGGGCCGGGTCGAGGGGCAATGTATGTGCTCTTCATGAATCCCGACGGCACTGCGAAGTCCAGCACGAAGATCGCAAGTAGTACCAACGGTGGTCCGGTTCTTTCGACATACGACGAATTCGGTTCATCGATCACTTCATTGGGTGACCTTGACGGCGATGGAGTACGCGATTTGGCGGTCGGTGCGTTCCTGGACAACACGGGAGGTCATTATCGTGGGGCGGTCCATGTCCTGCTGATGAATTCGAATGGCAGCGTGAAGAGCAGCACCAAGATTGCAAGCGGCATGAACGGCGCGCCGGTGCTTGCAGACTCTGACCAACTGGGAATGTCCATCACATCGCTTGGCGATCTCGACGACGACGGGACGACAGACCTTGCTGTTGGTGCGCGTGGAGTCGACAACTACCGCGGCGCATTTTTCACGCTGTTCCTGAATCCGAATGGAACGGTGAAATCCAGTGTCAAAATCACCAGTGGCGTCAACGGAGGTCCGGTTCTCGATCCAAGCGGAACCTTCGGCAATTCTATTGCCGCAGTGGGAGATCTGGATGGTGACGGTGTTATGGATCTTGCCGCGGGCGCTTATACTGACTCAAACGCTGGTTATCGTCGCGGTGCCATCTACCTATTGAATATGAAGTCCGATGGAACGATCAAGTCAGCGAAACAAATCGCGAGTAGTACCAATGGGGGGCCGTCTCTGGCAAACGATGATCAATTCGGTACCTCCATTGCCTCAATGGGGGATCTGGACGGAGACGGCCGAGCAGAATTTGCCGTAGGCGCACGACTTGATGACACTGGTGGAACGGATCGTGGGGCCGTTTATGTGCTGTCCATGAATGAAGCATTCTACACTGACTTTGGTGATGCCCCCGATACTGGTTCGGGCACAGGTAGCGGGAACAACCAGACGCTGGCAGCGAATGGTGGCCCGAGCCATGATATCAGCCTGACGCAGTTGACTTTGTTTTTGGGAACTGGTGTCGATGGCGAGGCGGACAGCAGTGCCAGTGTCCGGG
>JAYUVA010000638.1:0-5607 GCA_043754375.1 Candidatus Kuenenia sp.
ACGCGATGACTTCGGAAACTGGTTTGGCAACAATAATTCGAATCCGATCTACCAATACGTCCTTGAAGATCGTTACGTGCGGCGCAATCCTCACGCCGGTATTTCGCAGGTGACGGCTCAGGTTGCGACGATTCCCGGAGCCGCACCGGTCTATCCGACCAGCCACACGCTGGCTCGATTCAATGATTTTGCTTACGCCAACCGGTTTACGTCGGCGTGCAGCACGATGATCTATCGCGACAATTGCCTGGGCGAACCGTATTACGGCAACGCTTTCACGTCCGAGCCGGTGCATAACCTGGTTTCGCGACTTGTGATGACGCGCGATGGCTACGGATTCAAGGGCGAACGAGCGGCCGATGAACAGGAGTCCGAGTTCCTTGCTTCATCCGACAACTGGTTCCGCCCCACAATGATCCGCACCGGCCCGGACGGAGCGATCTGGGTTGCCGACATGTACCGCGCGGTGATTGAACATCCTGAATGGATCCCGCCGGAATATCAGCGGAAAATGAATCTTTATGCGGGGCATGATAAAGGGCGGATCTATCGGATTGTGCCTGCGACAGAATGTTGCGGAGCAAACGTAGCCGTCACGCTCCGCCGTGACGAGCCTTCAGGCACGCCACGTAATTCAGCAACGCACGTTCCTGTCGCGGAGACTGACGGCAAGGGGAAAGCGGCATTGGCTGATGAGGGTGAAAGAACAAGGCTCATCTCGGCGGAGCGAGATGGCTACTTTGAAAAACCATGGAACGAAATCCCGATCGCAGATCTTGTGAAAAGGCTCGAAAGCCCGAACGGATGGTGGCGAGATACAGCGCAGCGAATTTTGACGCATCGACGAAAGGAACTCAAGGAAAGTGAAGAATCAGTGCCGCAGGCCCGGAAGTTCTTCGCTGCTGGCCGGGTACAGACTCGAATCCAGTCTGGTGCGATCCTGGCAGAACTTGCGGAGTCAACTGTGGACAATCCTCAGCAGGACATGCTGATGTCACTCAATCCAGGATTGCTTAAGGATCCTGACCCGGAGATTCGCCGCTTTGCGATTCAGTTGATTGAACCTGCGTTGCGCGCCGGCACGACAGACGTCGCCCAGGATGACGCATTGCGACAGTTGCCGAATGATCAGGACAACGCCGTTCGCCTGCAGCTCATGCTCAGTCTCGGTGAAGCCAAAGGTGATACAGGAGCAGCGTTGCTTGGCGAAATGCTGCGGCGCAACTTCGACACTCCGATACTGCGAAGCGCCGGCCTGACGTCATTGACACCGGACAACATCAGCGGAGTTCTCAAAACGGCACTTGACGCGCCCGCTGAAGAGCTGAACGAAGAATTAATCGGTGTCTTGTTAGCTCAGGCGGCGGCGATGGGAAGATCGGAACAACTCAGCGAACCATTGACGGTGCTCGTGCAGTCCGTCACGGCGGACTCTCCTGCATCGCGGTTTGAATTGCTGGCAGGCACGCTCAGCGATGTTCTCAGCAGCGATGCTGCGGTGTCATTGAAATCCAACGATGCGTTTCAGAAAGCAATGGCGGCGGCTTACGCCATAGCCGCACAGATTGCGCGCAGCAGCGATATTGACGCCGACCGACGTGCAGCCGCAGTTCGGTTTGCGGGTGTTACCGACGGTTATGCTTCGGATTCTTTGCTGGATCTGGCGGAACTGCTCACGGCCCGGACTCCGATACCCGTGCAAATCGCGGCCGTGCGCGTGATGGGACGAAGTGCAACCCAGGAGTCAGTAACTCAGTTGATGTCTCGCTGGAACAGTTTCGCGCCGATTGTGCGGACTGAAGTTTTGACAGCCTTGCTGCAGCGTGAATCGACGGTCCAGATTCTGCTGGACGCCGTCGAGGCCGATACGCTCGCGGCAACGGACTTTGATGCCGTTCAACGCGACGGCTTGTTGAATCATCGAAGCGACGAAATTGCGGAAAACGCCCGCTCGGTGTTTGGCGAAGAGACACCGTCACCCCGAGCAGCGGTGGTTGACGATTTCAGATCTCAAATCTCAAATTTGAAGTCGGATATTGCTGCCGGAAAGCTCGTCTTCGAAAAACGCTGCAGCGCATGTCATCGGCTACAGGACATCGGCAAAGAAGTCGGGGCAGATCTGGCTGCGTTAAAAGACCGCTCGGCGGAGGCTCTTCTCACAGCGGTGCTTGATCCCAATCGAGCAGTCGAGAGCAAGTTCCTTGTTTATACCGTTGTCACAAAGGACGGGCTGCAGCATTCGGGGATGCTCAAGGGCGAAACCGGCGGCAGTCTGACGTTGATCGGCAACGACGGCAAAGAGATCACGGTCGTGCGAGCCGACATCGAAGAACTGGTGGCTTCTAAACGATCACTGATGCCTGAAGGCCTTGAGAAGGATATTCCGGCACAGGATCTCGCGAACGTGTTTGCCTTTGTGCAATCGACAGGCACACCGTGGAAACGGTTTGAAGGGAACAGTCCGAAATTCGTGACCGCCAATCCGGACGGCACAGTGACTCTCCCTGCATCGGCCGCTGAGATCTACGGGCCGAATCTTGTGTTTGAAGAGAAGTACGGCAACCTCGGGTTCTGGTCTTCGACCGAAGACTACGCCCAGTGGACATTTGAGGTACCAGAATCCGGACACTGGACGGTCGAGTTTGACTTCGCCTGCGACAACGCCACGGCAGGCAGCCTGATCAGGTTCTCAACGGGCAACCGCATGCTGACCGCCCGAGTTCCCGGAAGCGGAACCTGGGACAACTACCAAACCTGGCAGGCTGGCACGATTGATCTCCATCGAGGCCGCGGTCAACTGATCATCACAGCTCCTGAGAATCCACCGTTCGCGTTGATTGACCTGAGAGCCATCCGCCTGATTCCACCGAAGTAAAAATTCGGGGTAGGTCAGACAGTTCAACAACACGCTGCTACTTATTCAGCAACAGTCTTCCATTGCGAGTCGCGCGAAGGCGATATCGCTGGCCCTCATGTTCGATGACGACTTCCGTCGTCCCGCTTGCGATTTCGTTGAATGAGACGACTCGCTGAACATCATGATTCCCGGCAGAATTGTCACCCCGGTTGTTGAGTCCTGTCAGGTCGGGACATGCCTTTCTCGGGGCGTTCGCTAGATCGCCGCCATGCGGCGACGGTGTTTCGTCTCGGTTCACGCGCTGTGCCTGCCTCAGCCAATTTCAGGATTCGGGATTCTGCGAACGCTCCTGTTGACACGTTCCTCACTGCGGCTATCATATTGCGACTGAGTCTCAATTTCAATGCTTCGGTGCTCCAGCCAGCCTGATTTCTGCAGTTTTTCGCAAGATGCCAGCCATGCTCGGGTAACGGAATTGTCAGCTCAGCAGACGTGTTTGGCCCGGATGTAGTTGGACTGCTCCGATTGTTTGGCCTCCCAGACTGCTCTGCTCAAACCGAAGAGAAAGACAAATCATGAAGACGTCATCCCTCAGAACCTCCCTGCGAGGCTTTACGCTCATCGAACTGCTCGTTGTGATTGCAATCATCGCCATCCTCATTGCGCTGCTGCTACCGGCAGTTCAGGCTGCACGCGAGGCTGCACGGCGGACGCAATGCAGGAACAACCTGAAACAGATTGGGTTGGCTCTGCACAACTACCACGATGTTTATAATGCACTTCCGCCTTCAATCTGCATGACGCTGAATGGCAGTGAATATGGTGAGTGGGGACCGCAGGCAAGACTCCTCCCATTTATAGAACAAGCTAACCTGCGGAATCTCGTCGATTTCAGCAGAACATACAAGGTGCAGCCCGATGTCGTGAAGACGCGGATTTCGGTCTACATGTGCCCGAGTGAAGTCAATGATCGCGCCAGTGGAGCGGACAATCTGCAACAGTATCCGCTGAACTATGGCGCGAATCTTGGAACATGGTTTGTCTATAATCCAGTCAACGGCGTTGGCGGGGACGGAGCTTTCTTTCCAAACAGTAAGTTGATGATGCGTGATTTCACAGACGGCACGAGCAGCACCATAGCATTCAGCGAAGTTAAGGCGTTCCAGCCGATCCTCAAGACGGGCGGAACTCCGCCAGGCACAATTCCGAATGATCCTTCGCAGGTTGCCGTCTTTGGAGGATCCAACTTCGAGGCCGACAATGGTCATACAGAGTGGGTCGAGGGGCGTGTCCATCAGGATGGATTTACGGCGACATTCACTCCAAACCGAAAAGTGGCCTATGTGAGTGGGGGAAAAACATACGACGTGGATTATACGTCCGAAGAGGAGGGCGATTCCACGACCAGCATTACGTATGCGGCGGTGACGACTCGCAGTTTTCACACCGGACTGGTCGTGTCATTGCTGATGGACGGATCAGTACATTCGTTCAGTGATAATATTGATCTGGGAGTCTGGCGAAATCTTTCGTCGCGAGGTGATGGCAATGTGATTGGTGAGTTCTAAGAACGCCTGTCCCGGTTTTGTCCGGGCCTCGAAGTCCAATGCTGTCACCCCCAATGGCATTCTCAGGCGATTCAAAACATGGCAAAGACTCTGTGTGAAATGAAAAAACAGCTCAAAGCGGATTTTGCGCGTTATCTGCTTTTTGTCTGAAACGCATCTCATGTTTGCGCAAAATGTGGTCGTGCGGCGAATGACAAAAAGCTGCTCTGCAAGCCGCAGCGATGTGATCTGTATCGCTCCGCCAGTCTGACCGTTCCCTGATTGCTCTGTTCAAACCGAAGTAAAGGCAAATTATGAAGAAGTCGTCCGTGAGATCAATGGTGCGAGGATTTACGCTCATCGAACTCCTCGTGGTGATCGCGATCATCGCCATCCTTATCGCACTGCTGCTGCCGGCAGTTCAGGCTGCACGCGAGGCTGCCCGGCGGACGCAGTGCAGGAATAACCTCAAACAACTTGGACTTGCGCTGCACAACTACCATGATGTCCACACTGTTTTCCCTCCCGGTGGGACATATCGGGCCGCGACCGTTCAGCCAGCTGGCTGGTCGATTCAGGCGCGTTTGCTGCCGTACATTGAGCAGGCGAATTTGACGAGTCTGATCGATTTCAGCAGAGGTTACTCGGTTCAGCCCACGGTCACTCCGATTCGTGTTTCGACATTGATGTGCCCCAGTGAGATTAACGACAAGGCGTATGTTGACGGGGCAATAACCTACTGGCCTGTCAGCTACGCAGCCAATTACGGAGAGTGGTTTCTGTGGAATCCAGTCAGCGGTCAGTTCGGTACGGGTGCCTTTGGTCCGAATGCCAGAACAGGCATGCGGGATTTTACGGACGGAACGAGCAACACGCTGGCGATGGCAGAAGTGAAGGCGTTCCAGTACTACCTGCGTGATGTTGGCCCAGTTTCAAATCCGCCCGTACCAAATGATCCTGCCGGCGTCAGTAGTCTGGGCGGGACGTTAAAGAATTCCGGGCATGCGGAGTGGGTCGATAGCCGTGGCAACCAGACCGGATTCACCACGACATTTACACCGAATACTAAAGTTCCTCACAACGATGGCGGCACAATTCGTGACGCCGACTGGGTGAATATCCGTGAAGGAAACAATGCGACGGAATCCACATACGGTGTTTTCACAGCGCGCAGCTTTCATACGGGAATTGTTCAGGGACTGC
>JAYUVA010000639.1:0-15498 GCA_043754375.1 Candidatus Kuenenia sp.
CGACCTCGATATCGGACGAAATGCGGGACTGAATGTTTCCACGCCAGATTCGTTTTCCAGGGCAGAATGATCACGCTGCCCGGCTCTACCGCAAATTCCCGCTTGTCCACAACTGTTCTCCGACCGTCCAGCTTTTCTTCCCGCGTGAGCCGGAACATCCGCTGTTCGCCGAGCGAGATCGTCGCGATCGGACTGCCTGGGAACAGCTGCCGTGTATCATCGTGATGCGGACCAATGTAGTGCCGAAGCTCGCCAGCGTACCAGTTCAGCAGCAATCCATTCAGTCGGTTATCGACTACGGTCTGAGCCCATTTCAAATACAGTTCAAGCAGTTCCGGCGTCTGAGCTGCGACAGCAGTTTGTCCGGAAAACTGATAGTTGTGGCCAAAGGCTTTCTGTCGCCTTGGGATATCAACCATCCGCCCCGACATACGAATCTGCTGTGGTTCGACTGGCTGCAATTCCCAAAGGTTCTCAAACTGTTCCTGCGTCATCCGCAGATTGTCAGGCACGAATCCCATACGAATACTGTTTCCATCCGGAAGTTCGTGCTTTGCAAAAGTGTTCATAATTCGACTTCCATTCACTTGAGGGCAGAACGAATTGAATTCATAAGCGGCCCGGGTTCACAGGATTAGGTTACGCTGAAGTGAAGTCGAATGGGTTCCGCGTTTAGGAACGCAAACAGCGACAGATTCTGCCGATTTCGAAAAATCGTGACCAAACAGCGAAATTCGTTTTCCTGTTTCGCTGCCGATCGCGACTCCATCTGTAGACGGGATTCACCAAGCTGGTCACAAACGCAGAGTGACAATCTGCGAAAAACGTTCGCAATCACTCAGAAAGTGTTGCGGCATGTGCCAGCCATCGCGACGTCACTTGTAGTCAAAGAACTCTCTCAGCTTTTCAAAGGTGCTCACTCATGGAAATTTCACCTGGTGCGGCTTGCCCAACAGGAACTGGCATAGAAATTGTCGATGCCACGACAGCGCTTTGCCAGCCTGACCTTGAGTGGCGGGAAGCAGCCGCGATCACTGAAGTGTGCATCCGGGAATTGTGGCCACATGATCTGGATGCGGTGTCGTTGTTTCCAGAGGTCAGGCATATCCTCGAGTATCAACTCCCTGTTCAGCAACTACTCGACCACGTTCGAAGCGGCAGTGGTGATCCGGAAGACAACCTGCGACTCGCGTGCCACCGGTTGATTCGCTCGGCCGCAGCGCTCCACCAAATCAGGATTCACGCAAAGAATTCATAGTCAGTTCGCGCCTCGGCGGGCAAGTTGAGCCCGTCTGCACTTTGATGAGCGCCGTCGCCACAGGCCGTCCAATTTGAATGGGAGTAAAATCATGCGTCAGGAATCTGTTTCTGCCCTCGGTCCCGCAGACAACGGCTGCGAACTTGATCTTGAGTCTGAACAGTGGTATCGACTGCCGACGAACGCGGAGCCAATCCAGCTCAAGCGGTGGCCGGAGCCGGTCTACGGTAATGCTCGATCAGCCGGCCGCAGCGACATTGGCAGCCTGCTTTCATGCCCGGATGAAGATCATCCCGCATTCTTTTCGGACACCAGTCTGATTCTGGACGATGGTTGCCTCTACAAACGCCCTCTCTATTTCCCGTCAGAACTGAGGTCTCAGAATTTGCTGGTCGTCAGCATTACCGGCGGCGGGAAAACTCAGAAGTTTATGCTTCCTCTGCTCATCCAGGACTTCCAGCAACGAGTTCCGACGCTGACACTGGACACAAAGTGCGAACAGTACGAACTGCTGAAGCAACTGCCTCATCGGCGAGGGCAGCTGATGGTCTGGAGTCCCATGGATGCTAGCCGGACGACTCATGCAATCAATGTGCTGGATGCCTGCGGTGACGATGCCGGAAAATGGCTGAACGCCGCCCAGATCTTCATCCGAGCGGACTCGCCGCGTTGCACTTCTAGTGGTGATGGCGAGTGGTTCATCCAGAACGCAGCTCGCCTGATCGCCAGCACCGGGATGGCGATTCGGCAGCATTGTGGTACGGCCTGTTTTGCGGACATTCTGCAGGTGTTGGAATGGTCGTTCGAGAAGCTGACAGGTTTTCTGCAATCTGCCAATGTCCCGTTCATTGAGGCGATCCTGGGCTTTATGGCCTCCGGGTCGCACAACGCCGAAACTGTGTTTACCACAGCACGGAACGCATTGCGCCTATTCGTGAATACGGACGTCGCCGCAACGACTTCAGTCTCGGAATTCAATCTTCGCGATTTAGTTACGGGACGAAAAACACTGATTATCGAAGTCCTGCCGGAACACAGTGCTTATGTGCGGCCGATCCTGAACGTCTTTTTCACTACGCTGCTGGATTCCGCCTGCGAATTGGCCAGGCAGTTTCCTGGCAACCGCTTTCCCCACGGGTTGCGTTTCAATGTAGATGACTTCGCCGGGAATGTCGGCGCAATTCCGGGACTGCCCGGTCGACTGAACATGATGCGGAGTCGCAACTTTGGTGTCACGGCAACTGTGCAGACGCTCGGACAGATTGAAGAATTGTACGGACCAGAAGCAAGTGCGGTGATGGCGGGATTTGGCTCAAAGATATTTCAAAGCCCCGTGGATCTCGCAGACGCGGAGTATGCGTCCAGGCTGAGTGGTACGACAACGATTGAAGTTGCCGAGTTTAATGAACAAACGGGTACCGGATCTGATGTCAATGAAATCCGGATTGGACGAACATTGCGGCCGCATGCTGCTCCGCTCTTTCTGCCCGGCCAGATAAGACTGGCACCTCAGCACTTCGCCTATGATCGAGCTGCCACTTGTTTCTTTGCCGATCAATTGCCGTTTCAGGCCTGGTTTCGTACTGCATACGACAAACCGGAAACTCGTCGTCTATTTGCGAAACTGCGAAAAATTCGTTACCGGAGGCTGCGTCGAGTTCCGTTGCTGTGGAGCGACTCTATGGTTGAGACGGCTTCCAAAGCCTTTGGGATGCCATCTCCGAGTTTCACGAATCCACTTGGCATGACAAGTCAGATGATTCGGTCACGAATTGCAGACGTGAAGGAACAGGTTGGCTACAGCACAGCCCCTTCTTCAGCCCGCAAACTGATCGACGAACTCGAGCAGTCGAACGCATCGCATCCAGCCACGATTCTCCGATTACTTGAAGAAATCAGAAATCGAAACGCCACAATTAGCGAGTTTTATCGGGCGCACATCGAAATCGAGGACAGGAACATTGTCGTGATGCTGGCGTATCTCGACTACTTGTTGAAGATCAAGGAAACACGAGCAGTCAGCATATCACGGAAACCCCGATAGATCGAAGTCCTACCTCAGTATTTCAATTCGAATTCTGCCCGCACCGTGGCTATTGAAACTTGAAAGGACCGGTTGGCAGAGAATGGCGTGCGTCAAATTATCCCGGAACTCATCTCAAGGCCCGTTCTTTCACTCGCTTCCAATTAACAGAATCCTGTGACTTTCAATTTCAGTGAAGACCTTCGCGTTGGAGTAACACATGACTCAGAAGACGGCCATACAGTGGTGTGATTCCACGGAGAATCCCACGATGGGCTGCGACGGATGTGAATTGTGGAATAATCAGCGCCAAACGTGCTACGCCGGTCTGCTTCATCGTCGATTTGGTGCAAAGTCGACTGGATACGCACCGAATTTCGAACAGGTCACCCAGTTTCCAGGTCGAATGCGGCGAGCATCACGCTGGTCCGATCTCTCGGGCACGAATCGAGAAGACAAGCCCTGGTTGAACGGAATGCCGCGACTCATATTTGTTTCGGACATGAGTGATGCTCTGTCGCATGCAGTTTCATTCGAATACCTGCATGAGGAGGTGATTGCAAATGTTGTGAGCGATCATGGCCGTCGGCATTGCTGGCTCTGGCTGACGAAACGCCCGCATCGATTGGCTGAGTTTGCGCAATGGCTTGGAAGCCAGTGGCCAACAAACCTGTGGATTGCCACGAGCATCACAACTCAGAATTCGACCAGTCGCCTCAAGTCCCTTTTTGAAGTCGGCGACGAAACGACAACACGATTTTTGTCTGTCGAACCTCAATGGGAATCCATTAATCTGGAGCCGTGGCTGTCGCGAATTGATTGGATCATTCAGGGTGGGGAATCCGGGATGTCCGCACGCGAGTTTCACGAAGAATGGGCCGAGTCTCTGATCTCCCAATGCAACGCATTTGGCGTGCCGTATTTTCTGAAGCAACTCGGATCGAAAGTATTTCGAGGTGGTCAAAATCGTCGGTACGAGCATTCCCACGGCGGAAACTGGGTCGAATGGTCCGAACATCTTCGAGTTCGACAATTTCCGAAAACCATGTTGGCGAGAACGCAGTGAATAAAGCATCGGCTGGCTTTAGCATTTCTTTAATGGAACAATCAGCACGTCACACTCCACGAGAACAGAAGAGTATCATAATGGCCAATGAAACCATCATAGATTTTGTGATGAGCCGTGCAGAACTTCGAGCAATACTTGATGACCTGCTTGAACATCGCTACCTGCTGCCTGGCATATTCCAGCCGCGTGCATATCTGCGCGATGTGGAACAGATTGTGGCAGCATGGCGCCGGCAGAAATCAAAGATCAACGCCATCGCGATGGGTGTCTCAATTTACAATGACTTTCACTCCGAAATCGTCAACGACGCCCTCGCCGGAAAAGATCCGCATGCCTCGGCTAAAACCTGCAAGTCATTGGAGAAGTGGAAAGTTGAGATCGTAGAACATTTCCCATCCGATAATGAAGCGATTGAGTCAATCTGTGCGACGCTTGGCCAGTATCTTGAATACGCAAACCGCAAGTCTCAGGGATTCTGAGCCCGCCTGTCCGGTAATGAACTGTAGTGGGAAAGTGTTGCAACGTTGATTGGGACTTCGCTCTTTTGACAACACCGGCCTTTGCCTGTCGCCGGCAAAAAACTTGCGGAGGGCCGTTGGGCCAGTGGGCCGTCTACTTTGATGGGAGCAATGCCTCCGAGAATCCTGTCATCTGCGGTGCTGTGAGCTACGCTTGTGAGCCTGTCGGTCTCGTTTCAACTTCGGCAGTGCTTGCTTGAGTGGTGATTGAGCCCTCGCGGCGAATTACCACTCAGGCAAGCCCACTACGAAAACAGCGCGAGGGCAAGTCAGTACCAACTGGCGAATGCCATTGGTTCTGACTTTCCCGCAGCACAAGAGCATAGCCATTGACGTTTGCGCTTCGAGCGGCAAACGACAACGGTGTCGGATTTGCCGAATGTCAGCAGTCAACTCAGTCATCCGCATCGGCAACGGAATACAACTGAAAAACTGTCGCAGCATAGAGTTGTCAGCATTGAGTTTTGCATGAGGTTGAGTAGTTCCCGAATCCCCAAAGCTCATCATTCCACTGGATGAATCGTGAATGCACGATACAATGCACGATATCGAGTGAAAACCTACATGAATCATGTGATTCATGGAACCTATGGGATCAAGGAACGACGTTAAAACACTGGTTTCCAGCATTTTCGACGACCTCGTTTACACGTTGACATCGTGGAGGTCGTTGGTTCGAGCCCAATATCGTCCACTCATAAACCCCAATTGCCAACGATTTACGGCGATTTGAAATTCGCGTAAATCAGATTCACGTAAATTTTCAGGTAAAATGGGGACTATACAAACGGAAGGTTTGACACACTCGGTGTAGAAATCAGGTAAACCGAGGTGATGAAAAATCAGGTAAACCAAGAAGGCCATGAGGGGAATTTCTCCTTTTGGCCTTCTTCTTTTGATTGAAGGCCAGTCATGAGAATTGCCATGGCCGCCTACACGACCAACGCCCGCACCGGAGAAATGTGCGGAACATTCTCAGTCAAGAACTGCAACCCCGTCACTACGCCATTCTCAATCGTAGGCGTCACCTTCCCGTCAAATCCCTGATTCAATTCCACCAACTTCTTGCTGACGGCTTCCACCTGCTTCTCGGCGGGCAGATTGGCCACGCTATTCATCCATTTCTTGAACTCCGGCGTCTCAAAAGCCAGCGGCTTTTTTGAATCAGCCCAGCTGTTATCCAATGGCGCCAGTTTCGCCGTGATCGGTTGTTTTCCGCCCGACTCAATCGAAAAATCCTGTGTGAAGAATTCAAAACCATCCTTGCTCACTTTCAGCCGGTGCTTGCCCGGATCAAAGCTCGCGGAGTCCTCCGTGTCACTGCTGCAAGTTGTCGGATATCACCCAGACGCCCGACAGATCATGGCACTGCGGAATGCAGCGAGTTTCGAAGGTCCGTTTTCAGTCGTTGAGCCGTCTGACGGCATCGCCATAGGCCTGACGGCAACATTTCATACGCCGGGAGGAATGGTTGTTCTGTCGTGATGACGTCCCGTAAACTGCGGAGCGTGCAGTCTTCCCCGCCGCGGAGCGACGGGCAACATTACCGAGGTCCAAAATGTCCAACGCAACAATCACAGATACGACTACGAGTGCAGCGAATGAGAATGTCCCGACAAAGAAGTCTGGTGTGACAAAGCTAATCGTCCTGATCCCGGTCAGGGCTCGTACCTTCTGGTGGGTCAGCCAGGCTGGGCATGCTTCCTGGTACTGCTGTCTACGTATATGCAGGTGCGAGCGTACCATGGCTGCAGACACTGGCAGAGAAGGGAATTGGTGCCATTTGCCCCCCCTCCCCCCAGCCAGATGACTCAGATGCTCGTGGCCTTCGTCATGCTGGGCCTGTTTCAATACATTGCTACACAAATCCCTCAGAGTTCTCTCGAACTCTGCAACGTAATTCGGAAAGCCGCTCTCATGACCCATTTTGCTCAGTTGTTGCCTCAGGATGAATTCAATCGCAAACTTGAGGCCGATGTTCATCCGCCGGACTGGAAGAACCCAACTCCATCTGGCCGCTACAACCTGGTTGTGATTGGAGCCGGAACTGCTGGCCTTGTGACGGCTGCCGGAGCGGCCGGACTGGGAGCAAAGGTTGCATTGATTGAACGCAGTCTCATGGGAGGCGACTGCCTGAACGTGGGATGCGTTCCGTCAAAAGGTGTGATCAGTGCAGCTCGTGCAGCCGGAGCAGTTCGCAACGCCCGCGAATTCGGAGTGAATGTCCCTGGAGACGTGAACGTTGATTTCGGTGCTGCAATGCAGCGAATGCGACGTCTGCGGTCTCGTATTAGTCCAAATGATTCGGCCAGACGATTTCGGGATCTGGGTGTCGATGTTTTCTTCGGAGACGCTCGTTTCGTCAGCTCGAACACCATCGAAGTCGATGGGATAAAACTGAACTTCAAGCGCGCAGTCATTGCCTCCGGAGCCCGTGCAGCCGCCCCGCCGATTCCGGGCCTGGATTCTGTCGATTATCTGACCAACGAGAACCTCTTTTCACTGACAGAGCTTCCTCGTCGGCTGGGAGTTATTGGCGCTGGACCGATCGGCTGTGAGATGGCGCAATCGTTTGCACAATTCGGTTCGGAAGTGTTTCTGGTCGAAGCCGAACACGGCATTCTGCAGCGGGAAGACCGCGATGCGGCTGAGATCGTGCAGCGCCGAATGGCCCGAGACGGCGTCAAACTCCTGTGCTGCGGCAAGAACCTGGCAATCAAGAGCAGTGATGACAACCAAAAGAAAGGCAAAATCCGACTCACAGTTGAATCACACGGCACTGGGTATGACGAACCAATCGACAAACTGTTGCTTTCGGTCGGCCGAGCGCCGAACGTCGAGACCCTGAATCTGGAGGCGGTCGGCGTGGCGTATCACAAGAAGGGAGTCACTGTCAATGACCGCATGCAGACCACCAACCCGATGATCTATGCCGCCGGAGATGTCTGTTCTTCGTATCAGTTCACGCACGCTGCCGATTTCATGGCACGCATTGTCATTCAGAATGCGCTCTTCAAGGGATGGAAAAAATCATCTTCGCTTATCATTCCCTGGAGCACATACACCAGCCCGGAGATTGCTCACGTCGGACTGTATGAAAAGCAGGCCGAAGAAAAGAACATCAAGGTTGATACTTATGTGCAGAAGTTTCACGACGTTGACCGAGCCATCCTGGACGGCGAAGACGATGGCTTTGTCAAAGTCCACGTGAAGAAGGGAACGGACCGGATCGTCGGGGCGACGATTGTTGCGTCTCACGCAGGCGACATGATTTCGGAGATCACGCTCGCCATGACTCACGGCCTCGGCCTTGGAAAAATCGGCAGCACGATTCATCCATATCCGACACAGGCCGAAGCCATCCGCCGACTCGGGGACCAATACAGCCGAACTCGCCTGACTCCGTTTGTAAAGTCGCTGTTTCAGAAATGGCTGGCGTGGACACGATAGCGCAATTCAATCGGAGGATTCCCGGGTTAACGGCCGTCTTCGGCAGCAGCAGAATGATTCGCTGTGTCAGGCGTAAAAGTTGCTTGAGCAATCCGCATTCGACAGCTTGCTTCGTGCGCCTACGGCAGAATCACACTGTCGATCACATGGATCACGCCATTAGAGCACGCGATGTCAGTTTTCAGGACGTTTGCTCCATCGACTTTGACGTTACCGTCCTGAACAACGACGTCAATCTGCTGACCCTGAACTGAAACAGTTCCCGTGATTTTTACAACGTCAGCCGCCATCACTTTGCCTGGCACCACGTGATAGGTCAGAATCGCCTGAAGCCTGGACGTATTTTCCGGCTTGAGTAGTGACTCTACAGTCCCCTCTGGCAGCTTTGCGAATGCTTCATCGGTAGGAGCGAAGACGGTGAAAAGACCTTCCCCTTTCAGCGTTTCAACCAGACCAGCGGCCTTAACGGCTGCTACCAGGGTCTTGAACGAACCAGCACCGACGGCTGTGTCCACAATGTCCTTGCCTGCAGGATGTGCTACCTCGTGTGTTGCCGCCGTCTATGCCGCACGAAAGCGTGCTTGCCAGAGGCCCTTCAGGAAATTGATGTTTTTCCTCATCAGGTCGCGTAGAGAATCTGTCAAATCATCGGAATGGTGGCCGGTGCGGGCGTCCATGCGGGCTTGACAAGGCCGTTAGATCAGCTCATCCAGTCCAAAGGTGTTCCAGAACCCGGTAATGTGGGCGACTCGATTCGGTGTCATTCCCCTCGCCGCCAGATCCCACAGCAGAAATCGATTCCCGGTGGCTATTTACTGCCCCCCAATGCAGGGCGTTGTGGGCGGTCGGGGCGAGTGTCTTTGCCTTGGCCCGGATAACCGCCGCCGCCACCACTACCGCCGCCTCGACTAAACAGCGTCGAGATTCCGCTGCTGAATTCTTCCTGCGTGATGACTTTGTCGCCGTCTTTATCAAGCGTTTTCAGGCGGTCGGCCATCCGGTTTCCTTCAAGTTCCTTCTCTGTCACCTTTCCATCCTTGTCGGCGTCAATTCCCTTGAAAATGCTCATGGGGTCGAACCCGTCATTTCCGCCGCCTGGACCACTTCCACTTTGCGGTGCTGCTTCGTCATCGACTTTTGCAATGAAGGTGTCTTCCGGGTTCACGGTATCGCCTTTGTCGGCGACACAATACAGATTTCCTGAACTGCGCAGGACCAATCGTCCGTCACTGACGGCAGGTGATCCCCAAAAGGATTCCGCGTCAGAAGTCACCCGGTTTACGGCGATCTGTTTGAATTCATCGGTCAGAGCAAACACAAACATTTGTCCGCTGCCATTCAGATAAAACATTCGGTCACCAACAACGACTGGCGACGGATAATCGAGAGACCCAAAGCGACCGCCTGTCTGCTGTGCTCCTGCCAATCGAACCTGCTTTACCTTTTCACCGGTCTTCTCGTCAACCACACTCACGACATTGCTCGAAACAACGTACACCTTTGACTTATGAAGAACCGGAGAAGCGAAGCTGGTGGTTTCGCTTCCCGTCCAGACGGTATTGGTTGTGCTGACATCGCCACTTCCGCCAGCATCAATGGCGATGCTGCCACCGCCGCGGCCCGTGAATGCCAGGACACGTTTTCCGTTCAGAATGACGCTGGCATAGGCCTGTTGGGCACCTGTCGCGTTGGCGAACCACCGCAGCTTGCCACTGTCGGGATCGAGTCCCCAGATTTCCTTTGCAACACACATGACAAGGTCGGTACGGTCTTCATCAATCTTGACGAGTGTTGGAGTCCCCCACATTCCGTCGAGGCTTTCGGCTTCCTGTCTCCACAGTTCTTTGCCGGTCTGCTTGTCCAGGCCAATGATCGCCTGGCTCTCGGCCGAGGCCGTCACGATGACCGTGTTCTTGAAGACAACAGGGCTTGATGAAGATCCCCATTTGGTCGGATCCGACTCCTTGCCCACCTCGGCCTGCCACAGTTCTTTACCGTCGATGTCGAATGCATGGACACCGCTCTTGCCGAAGAACGCGTATATGTTTTGGCCATCGGATACCGGCGTATGTGAAGCGTAACCATGCGCGGTTACACCAATCCCGGAGTAGGGGTCTTCCGGCAGCGCTGCCTTGACATCTTTCTGCCAGAGCACTTTTCCAGACTGCAGATCAACGCAGACAAGATGGCGAACCAGGTTTTCAATCTCGCCGGGATTCTCCTGACTCAGCCCATAACCGGAGTAGCATGTCACAAAGATTTTTCCGCCAACGATGATCGGGCTTGATGCTCCTGGGCCCGGCAACGGCGCCTTCCAGGCTAAGTTGGCCGTGGGTGACCATGTCGTTGGCAGCGAATCCGAATCGACAGCGACTCCTGATCCTTCTGGACCGCGGAATCGGGGCCAGTCACCAGCCTGAAGTGTCAGGCTGTGAAACACAAACATGATCAATGCGGAGCATCTAAGAACTGTCATCAAGAAACTCACAAATAGAATTTTGAGGCTGCGATTCGCGTAACGATACCAAACGTGGCTCACCCCACGCCACCGACTTCAAAGAAAGCAGGTTGACTCTTCAATATCGCCAGCCGGCCTGAATTACAATTCCGTCACTGAGATCGATTTTTGTCTGAGTGGACTGGTATTCGAGATGGCGATTGAATGCGTATCCGAACTCGGCAAACCAGCCGCCTCCGCCATCGACGATGTGATCCAGCCCGAGCAACAACCGAATATCGCCCAGGGACAATTCGTCAGTTCTTCCGTCTACACGAGTTACGGCCCATGTGTTGCCCCCGATTCCTGCCGAAAAATATGACCACGTTTCGCGCGCTCCGCGGTCTTTAGCAAGTCGCCAGGCGAGGCGTGACTGCGGGAATTGCAATTCCAGACGAGTCGTTGTTCGCGGCATCCATGTCAAACCCACAGCCGGCAGTAGCGACAGGTCAGCGCGATCGAGGTAGACAGCTCCGAATGAAAGGGAAAGCTCTTCCGGCACGCAGTCCCACGTCAACAGTCCGAGGCCAAAAAGACGAAACGCATTGTCGCTGGTGGTAAAATCACTGCGTACCGAGGGCCTCAAAATCGCCATCGTACTGAGCCGATCGTTAATCGTCCTGCGGTAAAAAAAGCTGATGCCCGTTTCGAAGAGTTCAGGTGGAACACAATCCCCTGAGAGGGCATCTGGGAAGATAATCAATCAGGGCAGGATTTGAAAAAGAGTAGATACTCTGTGCCGGTATGGTTAAATATTCTTCATTCGACACGGAGGTTGATCATGGCAGGTGCGGGAAAACATAAGGGTTACGGGACCGATTTGACGGACGAGCAATGGACGATTGTTGACCGGGAATTGCCGCCAGCCCCCGGTGGCGGTCGCGAACGAACGGTGGATCTGCGGCAGGTCGTCAACGCGATTCTGTATCGACTGCGCACCGGGTGTTCGTGGGAGATGTTGCCGAATGACTTTCCGCCGAAGTCCACGGTTTACGAATACTTTGCCTGCTGGCGGAATAATGGCACATGGCAGCGTCTACACGACTCTCTGCGAACGGCAGTCCGAAAGCGGGACGGGCGAGAAGCATCGGCTTCCGCTGGCATCATCGACAGCCAATCGGCGAAGACAACCGAGACCCGTGGTGAACGCGGATACGATGCTGGAAAGAAGGTCAAAGGACGCAAGCGGCATATTCTGGTTGATACACTCGGATTGCTGATTGCGGTCGTCGTCACAGCGGCCAGCGTTCAGGATCGCGACGGGGCGAAGCTGGTCTTTGCAGAAGCACGCGGTGAAACGCGACTGAAACTCATCTGGGCGGACGGAGGTTATCGAGGCCAACTTGTTGATTCGACGAAGGCCGATTTTGGCTGGGATCTGGAGATCGTCAAACGCAATGATGACGTCAAAGGATTTCGAGTATTGCCCCATCGCTGGGTGGTGGAACGCACGTTCGGGTGGCTTGGTCGCTACCGACTGTTCTGCCGCGAACACGAAGCAACTATCGCCAGCAGCCGAACTGATATTCACTTGGCGATGACACACATCATGCTCCGCAGACTCACGTGAAAACCGAAATCCGTTCACCAAAACGAACATCTACTCGCCCACATCACCTGACTTACCGGATGCCCTCTAAGAGAAGTGAGAAGGGTGAAGTTGGAAGGATGAATGTCGATTCACTCGCGTTGTTTGGCGTTCTGGATGATGGTTGTGAGTATGGCGATGAGTTCATCGCATTCCTGGGTGATATCGACAAACCGTGTCGCAGGAACAATTTCGCATTCTGCGATCAATCGCAGCCAGTAATGTGTCTCACGGGCCTCTTTGCAAGCAATGGAATATTTTGACACGAAGTCCGCGCGACTCTGACCAGCTTGTGCTTCTTCCGCATTCGCGCCGATCGACGTTCCAGACCGAAGGAGTTGTCGCCCCAGCGTCCGCCCAACACCTGGATGTTGATCAAGAACCTGGCAGAGTTTTACGATACCGCACCGAAAATCGGAACGTCCTCTCCAAAATATCTCGCCGTCTCTGGTCCATACTTCCCACTTCTTCCTTCACTCGTCTCACTTCTCCACTCCTTCCGTGCCTGCGCCCGCTGGCTCCGCTCCCTTGTCCTCCTCCGGCGACTGACCAGACGGGGAACTCAGGGCCAGGCGGAAGCCGAAGTTGTACGTGCGGTCCGACGGGTCGAGCGTGCCGCGGTAAGCCGACCGGCAAAACGCAGCGTCGTAGCGCCAACTGCCGCCACGGCGCACGCGGTACGAGCCCGCTTTGGCCCCGAGTGAATCCGTCACGCCGGATTCGCCAAAAGCACCATACCAATCATGTGTCCACTCAAACAGATTGCCATGCAGGTCGAATACGCCCCGAACCGTCGGACGCAGTTCACGCGGCGGATGCACATGCTTGCCGCTATTCTCCGAAAACCAGCCGAACTGGCCCAGCAAAGCCACGTCGCTCCCGTACCCATACGCTGTTCGAGCTCCAGCACGGATGGCGACCTCCCACTCGGATTCCGTCGGTAAACGAAAGCCACGACGATCCAACTCCAGCGGCCAGTTGCGTGGAGCCCAGTTCGCCTCAGGATTCGGTTCGCGAGGGTATTGCTCTTTGTCCAGCGTTTCCGGATCTGCATACGACTGCGCCGACTCAGACAATTCGGACTGCTGGGACAGCCAGCGACAAAAACGGACAGAGTCGTACCAGTGCGGGCCAAATCCGGCATCTGAAGGTTGGGCTTTGAACTGCTGCATGAATCCTGTGTACTCAGGCGAAAAGGCGATCAGCTCCTCAAAGGTCACCTCCCGATCCAGCAAGGCAAAAGGACGCGTAAGATTGACCACATGACGCAGTTCATCATTCTCCTGCAGACTTCGTTCCGGCTCATCTTCGAACGATCCGATCGTGGACTCTCCCGGTGGAAACACGATGAACGTGAAGTAGAAGGTTTTCGGGGGCAGTGGTTCGAGGGGAGGTTCCGGTTTCGCTTCGTCTTTCGCTGGCTCCGTGCTGTCGGACGCGTCTTTTTTCTCGGTCTCTTCATCCTGGGACGCCGCTCCCTCGGCGGGCGGGGATGTTTTGGTCTCCGCTTCCGGGGCCGCATTTTCATCCGCTGGCTTCTCTGTTGGTTTTGGTGGCGACGTTGGAGTCACCGTGATGGCCAGTGTGAACCACTCCCGATCCGCAGCATACGGCACTGCAGTCTGATCGACCTGCCGCACCACCTCGTTCTGTTCCCATTTCCGAAGCAGCCAGCCCGCGGCACCATGCACGCCCGAACTGGGATCGTCGCGGTACCAGTCGCCCAGTTGTTTCAAAAGTGCGTCCCGCTGTGTTGGGGGAATCTCGCCAAGCGTGTATTCACCAAGTGCCAGTAGCAGCGCATACCGCGTGTTCCGTGGAAAGCGATCGACTGGCCCATCACTCACGATCCGCAGGCACTCCAGCAGTTCCTCCACACCCACGCCGCGGTCGCGGCAGCGAAAGATGAACTGCGTCAGTGCCTCGGGGTCGTCGGTCATGTCAAATACCGGCAGCACTTTTTCGCGCTCGCCCAGTCGCAGCAGCGTCACGGCTGCATTGGCCCGGCGCTGGCCGTAGGGGACGCGTTCCACCGAGCCCATTTCCGCCGGGGGCAGCGTGGCGGTGATCTTGCCGAGATCCTCCACGGTCGAAGTTGCGGGAGTGGCTGCGACCAGGGGATAGAGCACGGCATATTGTTCGGGAGTCGCCACTGTCAGCAACTGGGACAACTTCGGGATATCGCTGGCGGCGTAGTCGACAAACGCATTGGCGGCACTCAGCCGCTGCGCGTCGGTCATCTTTCCGTCGGCGTTACCGAAAATCTTTTCAAGATCCGGCAGCAGTCGCCCGCTGATCGGCCGTAGATTTTCACGTAGCAGCGGCTGGAACTCCGCATTTTCCACGACCAGTTGCCCGGCCACAAACTGCAGGTCCTGCTCCGTCCACGACGCGGCCTCGGATGCGGAAATGTAGTTCGCCAGCGCAAGCGCAGCACGGAACCGGCGATTGGCCTCGGCTTTGTCGTCCCGCAGGATGGACCGTAACTTTTCTGTGAGTTCCCCTGCGTACGGACGCAGTTGCTGACGAATCGGACCGATGTAGGCGACGACCCTGTTGGTGAGCAGTTCTTCCAGCAGTGGTTCGATCAGCGATTTGTCGCGGGCAACCGTCGCCAGGCGTGCGTGCAACTGCGACCGCTTTTCGTTGATGGTTTTGGCATCCGCTGAGAGCAGCGGCGACAGATACGACGCTGCGACCGCTTGATTGCTTTCCAGCTCTTTCACGATCTCCGGCACCTGAGCTGGGTCGGCACTCGAAAGACGCCCCACCAAGCCTTCGATGCGAGTTTCTTCCTGCTCAATGGCTTTCTGCGCCAACAGGTCGCGTCGATTCTGATCCACGATATGCCACGTCCAGAATCCGACCACGGCGACGAGCACAAGGAGCACAACCGCTGCCGTCAGTCGTGACAAATGGAATCCATTGGCCCGCTTCATCATGGCTCGCTGCGGATCCGTCCAGTGTTTCGACTCCGTCAGCGTCCGAATACTGAGCCATTCCGGCAACGACGGCAGGTAGCGGTTCTCCGGTTTGGCGTTCCACAGGGAAGAGCGTTCGGCCAGTTTCAGTTCTGCGCGGCCTCTGCGGGTTTC
>JAYUVA010000640.1:0-3620 GCA_043754375.1 Candidatus Kuenenia sp.
TGGGGCGGCTGGCTGACAGACAGACTGGGACGCCGCCGCGTGCTGACATTCAGCATTTTGTTGTATGCTTTCGGAGCCTTTGCCGCTGGCTTTGTGACTTCGCTTTCCGCACTGCTCGTGTGTCGATGTTTCGTCTTTGTCGGTGTCTGTGTGGAATTCGTTGCTGCGGTCGCGTGGCTGGCTGAGCTGTTTCCGATTCATCATCAGCGTGAAAAAGTGCTCGGGTGGACTCAGGCATTTTCATCGCTCGGCGGGCTCATGGTGGCGGGGATGAATATTCTGGCGGGAAAATTGGCGTCCGATCTGCCCGAGATCGCCGGCGGACACGAAGCCTGGCGCTACACATTGATCTCGGGGGTAATCCCGGCGCTGCCATTGCTGCTGATTCGCCCGTTCCTGCCGGAATCACCGGAGTGGCAGAAAAAGAAAGATGCGGGGACTCTGAAGCGTCCGTCGATTGCCGAACTCTTCAGCCCGGCACTGCGCAAGACCACAATCGTGACGACACTGATCTTTGCAGCCAGTTATGGTCTTGCCTTCGGAGCGATACAGCAGTTGCCGCAGATTATCGGTGCCCGTGCATTAGGTTCCCCGGTCGAGTCCGGTCAGAAGCAGATCATCGCAGCTGCCAAGGCAAAAGTTGGCGAACCCAGTGGGAAGAACGCTAAAACTGGGAAACCGGAATACACGCCGAAACAGAAAATGGAGGCTGGCAATGAAAGCGATGCCGTGGTCGCTGGCGTCACGTTGTGGCAGGAAATGGGCGGTCTCCTGGGACGTGCATTGCTGGCCATCCTCGCGATCAGGATCGTCAGTCGCCGGAATCTGTTCCGCGTCTTCCAGATCCCTTCCTTGTTTGTCGTGCCAGCTCTGTTCGTATGGATCGGCAGCGCGTTGCAGACCGATTCGTTAATGATGATCAAGATCGGAATCTTTGTCGCTGGCGTACTGGTTGTCGGTCAGTTCAGTTTTTGGGGTAACTACATTCCGCTGGTCTTTCCAGTCCATCTGCGCGGTACCGGCGAGAGTTTTGCCGCCAATATCGGAGGGCGAGTTATCGGTACGGCTGCGGCGTATCTGACAATCACGTTTTCCGAGTCCGCCACCCCGGATCCTGCCAGGATCGCGTATGTTGGGGCCTTTGTTGCCGGCGGCTACGCCCTGGTCGGAGCAATCCTGACAGGATTTCTCCCTGAGCCGAAGCTGGGTGACGAGTCCACCCATTCCTGAGTTCCTGATTCTTTCGAAGGCTTTACCTGTTTCTGCTCACTGAAAGTTCTCAAATGTCTGATGTCAAAGTGCTTGTGAAAGACAACGGCCCGCTCCTGATTACCGGACCTGTGACTGTGACGGATGCCGCTGGCAATATGTTTGATCTCAAAGGCAAAGAAACGTTTGCCCTGTGCCGTTGTGGCGCATCTGCAATCCGCCCGTTTTGTGACGGTGCCCATAAGACATGCGGATTCCAGGCCGCAGAACGAGCGGTCTCCGGTTAGCTGTTGATTTGGTGATTGAAGTAGGGTGTGTGCAGCGCTAGCGGAACACACCAGTTATTCTTTCCAAAATGGTGCGTTGCGCTCCGCTTCACGCACCCTACGATGAAATCAACAGCCCGCCGGGATCGCATGTTCCACGAATTTAAAGAAAGTTGCTCGGATGATCTCTGCCCTGCTGCGCCCCTGGAAATGGCGGCGGCCTGTGCTACTCTGGATGGTCATGTTTTCGCAGGTCTCGGTCTTTGCACAGGACAAAGAGAAAGTTGAGCCACCGTCTGCCGCAGACCTGAAGCCGATCCGGGCGCAGAAAGACGAACTGCGTGCAAAAATCGATCTCGTGCGGCAAACACAGGAACTGCAGACGCGCGACGGGCAGGCTCTGCTGGCAGACGTTGCGGTCTTCGAAAAAGCGGCGGCGTGGATGCTGCGCTTCAAAGAATTCCCAAAGAAAGATTACATCGATCAGCTTCGCAAGGCTCTGGAGAAAGGCACCACCCGGGCAGAGCTGCTGCAACAGGACAAGGCAGACTGGCAGCTACAACCCGGCACGACAGTTCGCGGATACGTCAGTGCTGTGGATGGCAGTGTGCAGCCCTACGCCATCACGCTGCCGGACGGCGTCAATCCAAAAGAAGCACGCCGCTGGCCGCTGCATGTTGTGCTGCATGGCCGTGCAGATCAGATGAACGAGGTGAATTTCATTCATCGCATGGACGGGAAACCGCTCCCAAAAAAAGACGATCAGCCTCAGCAGAACTGGATTCAGCTGGATGTCTACGGACGCGGCAACAATGCGTATCGCTGGGCGGGCGAAACGGATGTGTTCGAAGCCATGGCCGATGTGAAGCGACGGTTTCGGATCGACGAAGATCGAATCACGCTGCACGGATTTTCGATGGGCGGTGCCGGAGCGTGGCACCTGGGAATGCACTTTCCGTCAATGTGGTCATCGGTCGGCCCGGGAGCAGGCTTTGTGGATTATTATCGCTACCAAAAGAAGGATCCGGATAAGCCCGATCAGCGGCTGCCCGAACCGCAGCACACAACCCTCGGTATCTACGATTCGATCGACTATGCGTTGAATGCGTTCAACGTACCGGTCTGCACCTACGGTGGTGAAAACGATCCGCAGTTGCTTGCAGGAGCCAGTATGACCGAAGCCGCGAAGCAGCTGGATGTCCCGATCCGGCTGATTGTCGGTCCGAAAATGGGACATGCATTCGACCCCGAAAGTCAGAAGCAGTTCATGGCGTTTCATCTGGAGAATTCCGCGAAGGGAAGACCCCGTTTCGGTGAACGAAAACGAGTTCGATTTACGACACGTTCACTGCGTTACAACACATGTGACTGGTTGACAATTGAAGAAGTCGAAACCGTCTATGCTCCGTCGGTGGTGGAAGCAAAGGTCAACGAAGCTGGGGATGTGGAGATCACAACCACCAACGTGAGGGCTCTGCGACTGGTTCGCGACGCCGGGACCGACGCGATTATCGACGGCACGGTTCTGGAATGCCGAGCCGCGGCGGACGGACTGCTGCCGGATGTGTACTTCGTGAAGACGGACACTGAATGGCAGGTCCTGGACTATGAAGATTCGCGAGGATTCAGCAGCAATCCCGAGCATCATAAACGCCATGGACTGCAGGGGCCGATCGATGATGCGTTCATGAGTTCGTTTGTCTGTGTCCGCGGAACCGGCAAGCCGTGGAATGAAAACGCCCAGCAATGGGCCAACTGGACGCTGGATCGGTTTTCGAAGGAATTCGCTCAGTGGATGCGCGGCGACATTCGTATCGTCGATGATTCCGCAGTGGACGAGAAACTACTGGCAACCAATCATCTGATTCTCTTCGGCGATCCAGGCTCCAATGCCGTATTGAAGAAGATCCTTGGAGATCTGCCCATCGAATGGACGAAGGACCGCATTCGCATCGGGGAGGAGGAATGGACATCGGCTGATCACGGTTTGAGTCTGATCTTTCCAAACCCGCTCAATCCCTCAAAGTACGTCGTCATCAATTCAGGAAATACCTTTCACGACAAGGAATTCCGTTCCACGAACGCCAACCTGTTCCCGCGGCTCGGCGACATCGCTGTGCAGAAGTTTGCGGCAGGAGAGTCCGG
>JAYUVA010000641.1:0-5501 GCA_043754375.1 Candidatus Kuenenia sp.
GCCTTCTCGGCTTTCCGGGGAACCGGAAAGATCACCGAAGGCAACATCCGCGACGGGATGCAGCAGGTCCGCAAGGCTCTGCTGGAGGCCGACGTTGCGTACGATGTCGTCACGGACTTTGTCAAAAACGTGACCGAACTGGCGATTGGCGAAAAGGTCCTGAAATCACTGCGCCCCGAAGAGCAGATCGTCGGGATTGTGCATCAGCAGTTGATCGATCTGATGGGACCGGTCGATCATTCGCTGGCTTTAAAGCGTGACGGCGTCAGTATTATCATGATGTGTGGTCTGCAGGGGTCCGGTAAAACGACCACCTGCGGCAAGCTCGCCCGCCGTTTGAAGGAAGCCGGGCACGCTCCGTTTCTGGTCGCGGCGGACTTGCAGCGTCCTGCGGCGATTGAGCAGTTAAAGGTCATCGGCAGCCAGGTGGGTTGTCCGGTCTACGCCGAAGACCCTAAGACCAGCAATCCGGTTCAGGTCTGTCGCAACGGGGTCAAAGAAGCCAAACGAATCGGCGCGAAAGTCGTGATCCTCGACACTGCCGGTCGATTGCACGTCGATGCGGCCTTGATGAAAGAGTTGCAGCAGATCGACAGCAGCGTCGCGCCGGACCAGGCATTGCTGGTCTGTGATGCGATGACCGGTCAGGACGCCGTCAACAGTGCCAAGGCCTTCAACGAAGCGCTGGAACTGGACGGTGTGATTCTCACCAAGCTGGACGGTGACACTCGCGGCGGGGCCGCATTAAGTGTCAAAGCTGTCACTGGCGTACCGATCAAATTCATCGGGGTCGGCGAACAGCTCGACCGACTGGAAGAATTCCATCCCGACCGCATGGCCGGGCGAATTCTGGGCATGGGCGATATTGTGTCGCTGTTCGAAAAAGCTCAGAAGGAATTCGATGAAGAGGACATGCTGCGTCAACAGGAAAAGATGCAGCAAGGCAAGTTCACGCTGGATGACTTCCGCTTGCAGATGCGGCAGATCAAGAAGCTGGGTTCCATGCGGGACATCATGAAAATGATTCCTGGCATGGGGGCTGTCGTCGATCAATTGGGTGACATGAACCCTGAAGACGACATGCGGCGGATTGAGGGGATCATCAATTCGATGACACTCAAGGAACGTCAGAATCCGGACGTGATCGATCGTGGTCGTCGCCATCGAATTGCGAAAGGCAGTGGAGTTCAGGCTGCGGATGTGAATAAGCTGCTCAAAGACTTTTCCGCGATGGGAAAGATGATGCAGGGCATGTCGAACATGGGGTTGCGTGACCGAATGAAGACCGTGAAGGGTCTGGCAGACGGTGGCTTCATGAATCCGGGTGCGGAGTTGATGGAAAAAAAAATGAGAAGCCAGCGTGGGCCGCTCGATAAGGATGAGGCTCGCGACAAAAAGAAGAAGCAGAAGAAAGAAGCACAAAAGGCCAAGAAGCGAAATCGTAAACGATAAAGCGTTCAGTTAATTGAGCGGAATGGCGCTAGCCACCGGTAACTGTGCCAGAAATGAACAGAAGAACCGGCGGCTAGCGCCGAGCCGCTCACGAAAAAAAGGTCATTAGTTTTTGTCAGTTCAGGAGTACCAATGGCAGTTCGAATTCGAATGAAGAAGATGGGACGCAAGCACCGCGCGTTCTTCCGTATTTGCGTGATGGACTCGCGTGTTCAGCGTGACGGCAAGGCAATTGAAGAAGTTGGGTTTTACGATCCGATGGTTCAGGACAAAGCCGCGCGCGTCAAGTTGAACATGGAACGTGTCGATTACTGGATGTCGGTGGGTGCTCAGCCCAGCGAAAAAGTCAATGCTCTGATCCGCAAGGTGAAGATGAACAAGTTCGGTAAAGCTCTGGCACCTCCTCCGCTGATCGCTCCAAAGATCAAGGAAGTGGCTGCTGCAGCTGAAACAGAAGCGACATCCGAACCTGTGGAAGCTGCTGCTGCGGAATAGTGTCATGCGGTTTGATATCCTGACCCTGTTTCCCGAGATGTTCGAAAGCTATCTCGGACAGGGGCACCTGAAGCTCGCGATTGAGCGCGGGCTGGTGGATATCCGGCGGCATAATTTCCGGGAGTTCGCTCCCGGTGTTCGAAGGCAGGTCGATGACAAACCATTTGGTGGTGGTCCAGGGATGTTGCTGATGTGTCAGCCGGTGTGCGACTGCGTCGAAGCCGTGCAATCACATGGAAACGCTCCGGGGCGATTGCTGATGATGACCCCACAGGGTCGAAAACTGGATCAGAGACTGGTTGAGGAACTCGCTCAGGAGCCTCGACTGCTGTTACTTTGTGGCCGATACGAAGGTTTTGACGACCGGATACGCCAGGGGTTGCAGCCAACTGAGATTTCGGTGGGCGACTTTATCTGCAATGGCGGAGAGGTGCCGGCCATGCTGATTATCGACACGGTGATCCGGCTCATCCCGGGCGTGCTGGGTGACGAAACCAGCAGTCGATACGATTCGTTCAGTCAGTCGGGTTTATTGGAACATCCGCAGTTCACGAGGCCTCGTGAGTTTCGCGGCATGACCGTGCCGGACGTGCTGATCAGTGGTGATCATAAAAAAATTGCCGAGTGGCAGCAGGATCAGAGCCTGCAGAGAACAGCGGAACGCCGCCGGGACCTGCTGGAGAATTCTGATGCGGATGCAGCTCAGATTGAATAGTTCTGAAGTGTGTTGAATAAAGGGACCCAGTCATGCGTAACAAGCTTTTAGACATTGTCGAAAAATCCAGTCTGCGCGAGCAGAAGCTGCAGTTTGCTGTCGGCGATACGGTGGATGTCCACACTCGAATTCTGGAAGGCACAAAAGAACGCATCCAGATTTTCAGCGGTGTCGTCATTGCTCGCAGCGGTTCAGGAACACGTGAATTGTTCACGGTTCGCCGCATTGTGCAGGGTGAAGGTGTGGAGCGTAAGTTCCCTGTCAACTCCCCTAAGATCGCTCACATCGAAGTCAAACGCCACGCCCGCGTTCGCCGCGCAAAGCTGTTCTACCTGCGTGAACGCACAGGCAAGGCCACGCGCCTGAAAGAACGCAAGGCAAAGCCATGGGAAGTACAGGTCAGCGATGCGGGCAAATGAGTTGCCTGAAGCCCGACAGCTTCAGAATTGACCTGCCTGATCCTGCCCTCTGATTCACGATAGGCGACAGCCTGAACTTCAGATTCCTCCGGCTGTCGCCTTTTCGCTGCGCCGTGTGTTATCATTTGCTCATTATACTCCACGCGGTCGGAAATGAGTCCGGCGCGCGGAGCGGCGTGAGCCCTCCGGTACCTCGTTGTTGGACCGGCAAGCTGACGCATGCCGCTCGCCAATTGTTTTACTCATGGTCGCGCGAAGTACAAGTCAGTCGGAGCACGGTCGATGAAAAACCTGTTTCGCCTGCTGCTGGGGGATCGTGGTGAACGAGCGGCGGTCCGGTATCTGAAGAAACAGGGTTTTCGTATCATCGCGAAGCAGTACCGCAACAGTTATGGCGAAGTTGATATTGTCGCTCAGGACGGCAAGACAACTGTGTTCGTGGAAGTAAAGACGCGAACATCAACCAATGATGGTCAACCGTTTGAAGCGGTCGATCTCCGCAAACAGGAGAAGATCACCCGGATTGCGCTGGCGTGGCTCAAGAAGCACGGTCGATTGGAACAACCCGCGCGGTTTGACGTCGTTTCCATTCTATGGCCGGACGAGCGGGGCGAGCCACAGATCCAGCATTTTCGCAATGCGTTCGAAGCCACTGGCCGTGGTCAGTTTTTCAGCTGACCCTGAAAGTCCGAGTCAATGATGATCTACAAAGTCTGTTCGAAGGTGGTTTGGGAAGAGATTCGACGGTTCACGTCCTGGAACGGATCACCGCACGACCTCCGCGACGGATTCATTCATTTCTCAACGGAGTCCCAACTGGAAGGCACCGTTCGCAAACACTATGCCGGACAGACAGATCTGCTGCTGCTGGCAATCGATGCTGATTTCCTCGGTGAATCACTGAAGTGGGAACCATCGCGAGGCGGGGACTTGTTTCCGCACCTGTACGGCCCGCTGCCGATCTCGACAATCGAGTCGGCTCAGGATCTGGCAATGGCACCTCACGGTGCGGTCGTGAAGTGAGGATCATCCTCCGGTCGCTCAGTTTCGTTCGATTCCATCGACACCTGGAATTTCGACAGCCCTGAAATGCCAACCTGAGCATATCCTGATGCGCGGAGAAAAAATCGGGGTGATTCATTACAGGCCCTCGACGCGGTTCCGGTGGAGCATAGGCTGCAAGGTTGTCAGTCGTCGCGGGTGATTATGGTCGATTCGGGATGGCGAAGACAGCGTGTTCATGATCATGGCTGGCGGCTCTCCAGGTTGCACGATAACTTATGTCCCGCGCGGCAGAGGATGGCACATTCGTTTAACCGCGTGGGCAACGCCCCGCGCTTCGTATTTCGTATTTCAAATCTCAAATACGAAATCTCAAATAGAACAATCGCGGCCCGCTGGGCACGCGGTTAAACGATTTAATGCCACGGCGGGCGGTATCAAAAAAGAATCCAAATGCAGCGAATCCCAGAACTGGAACTCATGACCGACGACGCACAATGTCAGGCCTATGCGTCAGCAGATTTTGGTGTATCCAATCAGACGTTTGTTGATATCGTTCGGAAACTGATTCCGGCGAATGCAGCAAACGTTCTGGACCTCGGCTGCGGGCCGGGCGATGTCATGATTCGTCTGGCACGAGCCTGTCCATCGCTGAAGATCACGGCTGTAGATGGTTCACCGGCCATGATTCAACTGGCACAGACGGCGATCGAAGAATGCGGTCTGTCGATGACAATCAGTGCCTTGCAGGGCTATGTGCCTGGGTTGCTGTTGCCAGTCGGCCATTTCGATGCCGTGCTGTCCAAAGACTTCCTGCATCACCTCCCGGACCCGATGGAGTTGTGGCACGAAATTCGGCGACTCATCAAGCCGGGCAGCTGCATCTGCGTGATGGATCTGCGTCGTCCGGATTCCCCTGAGGCCGCACAGAAAATCGTTGATGTGGTCACCGCTGACGAAGCAGAAGTTCTAAGAATCGACTTCTACAATTCGCTGCTCGCCGCGTTTACACCGGAGGAAATCCACGAACAGTTGAAGGCCGCCGCACTGAATCTGGACGTGACATTGTCGGGCGACCGTCACATGCTGATTCAGGGTTATGCCCCGTAGCCTGGACATTCTTCTCCGAGGCCTCACTGAGATTCCCGTACCTTGGACATTCTTGTCCGAGATTTCACCAAACAGATTTCCATCGGCAATGCTTTCCCGTTACACAAGAATCCTTGTTTCGATGGTAATTCACTCCCAGGCGACGGACATGAATGTCCATCCTACAATTTTTTGACACTTTTCCGGCGAGGCGTGAGAAACCATGAACTCAAGGTACTCAACAGCCAAAGGAATCGTCTATGTCGCCTCTTGAAACCCGACAAAGCCTGATCGTCAGGCTGAAAAGCGAGCAAAACGAACTCGCCTGG
>JAYUVA010000642.1:0-2892 GCA_043754375.1 Candidatus Kuenenia sp.
CAGAGCCAGGCGTCCCGCTGCCAGAAAGCCATCAGGGCGATTCGCATAATTTCTCCGCGCGCGTTCGAAGAATCCTTCCTGCACGGCTTTCGCATCCGCCCCCAGCGCCAGCGCCATTTCCCCGAGCGCCACAAGATCGTCCGCATCGGTATATTGCCACGACGCGGAACTCACAAGTTTTTCGGTTTCGACAAGCGCACTCGCGGCCTGATCACGTTTTCCGTTGGCCAGCGCACATTTGTATTCGAGCAACCTCAGGCGGACGCTCCAGGAATACCGTTCAATCCCGGCCGCAATGGTTTCCAGTGCTTCCGGATATTTCCCGAGTGCAATCTCGCTTTCCGTTTTCAGGATCGGCCATTCTTCGCCGTAGCTGCGATTGGCGATGGCTTCAGTCGTCGCCTTCAGGCATTCTTCGTATCGCCCGGACAGCAGCATTTTCTGACACGAGGCGACAGTTTCGGCGGCCCGCAGACTGTCTGAGCCCCAATTCAGCGCGAAAAGTATCAGTAATGCAAGGGGCGTGCGAAAGAACGATGGAGGCATCGAGGTGACCCTGAAGGATGAGACATTCTGTTCATTGGCAAATGTATGGCAAATGCGGTTTTGAAAACAACGGCATGCAGCGTATGGCACCGGTATTCACAGCGTGGGCTTTTCCCTCGCCCCGAAGTCAGGTCAGGTCCGGCAGAAAACTGATCGGCAGAAAAATACTGACCACGACTTGAGGTCTTTCTGCCATCAATTTTTCTGCTGCATGTGTTCCTGCCTGAATGACGACCCTGGTCCTATACTCCGCGCGGCCGGAAATGAGTCCGGCGAGCGGAGCGGCGTGAGCCCTCCGGTGCCTCGTTCTTGTACCGGCAAGCTGACGCATGCCGCTCGCCAGTTGTTTCACTATGACCGCGCGGACTATATACCACACGGTTGAGGTCGACTTTAGAGCGAAGCCGTGCTTGAAGGGCTCCTGCGGCGAAACCACGTTTTACGAGCACGACGCCACAAATGCCGAATCAGATTTGTGGCTATCAGAGTTGCAACAAAGAGACCACATACGGTGAGACACGTTGTTCGTGCAAAATGAGAATTGTCTGACACCGTGTCACACAATCGCGGAAATGTGAGACACGAACTGATCTGATGCTAACCGTTGGAATCATTCTGTCAAATGTTGCCAATTGAAGAAACACTGCCGGACCTCTGACAACGTTTTCATCGTCCTGCTACAATCCACGTCTGAAGGTCACCACGTTTTCTGATTGCAGTTTGTCCCGACTCTATGTACCTCATTCAACTTGCTGATCGCGTGGCAAAGGGCCTCAAACAGATTTCTGCCGAACGCATTGCGCGGCATCGCATGTTTCTTCTGTCGCAGCAGACTGACAGCGGAGGTTTCAAGGGACGCGAAGGCGACGCTGACCTTTATTATACAGGCTTTGCAGTGCGAGCGCTCGCTGTGAGCGGCGGGATGGATGTGGAGTGCAGTCGTAAGGTGGCCGAGTATCTGCGGACGATCGATCCTTTAACGCTGGGTGTGATTGACTTACTGAGTTGGCTCTACAGTGCGCTCGTGGTTCAGACTTCGGACGGAACCGATCTGTTGCGGGAACTGCCCCATAACTTTGTTCCACGCGTGATGGCAGGAATTGAAGGCAACCGCACATCGGATGGCGGATATGCCAAGTCGAATGAAGGTGCATTAGGAAGCACTTATCAATCGTTTATGGTTGCGCTTACGTATGAATTGCTGGGGCAGAAGTTGCCACGTCGAAATGCGATGGTGCAGTTTCTGTTTGATCGCCAGCGCGACGATGGTGGCTTTGTCGAAATTGCGCCGATGAAACGCAGCGGGACGAATCCAACAGCCGCTGCCATAGCCCTGTTGCGACAACTGGAGGCGATTGATGCAGACATTGCAGATGACGTGTTGGGATTTCTGACGGACGTTGTGAGTACCGAAGGTGGGTTTCAGGCGAATACACGGATTCCTTTTGCGGACGGACTGTCAACGTTCACCGGATTACTCACGGCGCAGGATCTTGGCCGTCGTGATCTGATGCCACCAGACAAGATCCTTGACTGGGTCACAAATTCGTTAGAGATGCCCACTGGAGGATTTCGCGGAGCCAGCTGGGATCAGCAAGCCGACGTTGAGTATTCATTCTACGGCCTCGGGATTCTTGGTCTGCTTTTTGCATCGCGGTGATGCAATCCGTTTCACCGAACTTTGACCGACGTCATCCCTTAACGTGGTGGTCTGCTCATGTCCTTCAGGCAATTACCCATGGAAGAAGCTCCGCATGACGTGGATTCGAGACTCTCGATAGAGATCCGAAATCGTGGAAGAGAGCCAAAAACAACACAAAAAGTCCGCATTAACCCCTGATGAGGTTGCATTCGGCGAGGTTACCTGACACGCTGATTTGCGATGAGTGCCGACGCAGGCGAGGTTCGCTGGGTCATCCTGACCGGACAGTTTTCATTGTGTCAAGCAGCGAAGAATGGTGTTGCGTCCAGCATCCGGGCGAACCGATTTCGCCGATGTGGAGGTGTTTTATGGCCAACAAATCGGTCAACCCCGGAGACTTCTTTCAAAATTGAAAACCAGAGAATTCGGATTCTGACCTGGAAACAGGTCAAACAATTGGATGAAGACGTTGACGTAAACCGGGGTTCAAGCGAATAATCCGTCGCTGGCGGCAGTTTGTGGGCTTTTTGCAAGGTTTGGAGTTCGTTGGTTGATGGACCAGGATGGTTGAATATCAGCAACGTGTTCTGAACCTTATTTTTTTGCCAGCTGGTTCGGTTGATTTTTCAGATTCATGGGTATGCTGGACGGTTCAGAAGAACTGGCGGTGAACCGAATGAGTCGGATCGAGCCGAGTTCGTGTC
>JAYUVA010000643.1:0-2902 GCA_043754375.1 Candidatus Kuenenia sp.
TCCGTTCCGGCGTTTGGAGTGCTTCGCAGCGCTGTGTCCTCTGACGGCTGCGACGTGGTCAGTGCCTTTGTCGCGCCCAGGCGATAGAGGCGAGCTTCCGCCGATGAATAAAACAGGAACAGCATTTCCGCTGCCGTCTGAGCTTCTGGAAACTTCGGATAGCGGCGCACAATCTCCTGCTGGACCGCAAGGTAGCCTTCCATATTGTTCTGCTGCAGATTGATATCTGCCAGATCCTGCAACTGCTTGAGCGCCAGCGTGGCCGGCAGGTTCGCTCCGATGCCGTAAAGCTGCGCGATCAATGCATCTTCTGTTTGAGCCGACTGCATGTGGCCGTTCATCGCGGTCGATTCGATATGTGCTGTCTGCAGTGTCTTTTTCAGAATCTCAATCTGGTCACGACTCCGAAAATCGTACGTGCGGCGCGCGTCAGATTTTAGATTGTGGTCGATGCCATCGAACAGATTCGCGATACTGGTCGTGTCGTTCATGTCAGATAACAGCTCGTAGCCGGCTTTGGCATCCGGCACCGGTGCCGCTTCGATGTTATGTTCAAAGATTTTTTGGATGGCATCGTTGAGTAAGCCGGAAGTGGTGCCCAGCGAAGGGAGCAAATCGTCATCGCGAAAGGTGAGTGTCGCCGATTCATTTTCCGGAACGCGACTGACAACGCGGTCTACTTTCCACGGCGACATTTTCACCTGCGACAACTGACTTCCATCACCCTGATCGGTGGCGGCAAGCGAAATGGCAAGCGGCATCACATCGCGAAGAATGGCGGCAATTGCGTCGTCAGCAGATGCGGCTTCGATGACGATCACCGACGGCCGCCAGTTGCGGATGTCGCGGGCGATTCGCAGTGGCAACAGTGTTCTGAGCCGACCGTCAGTTTGTCGGTTCCATTCCGCCACAAGCTGCTCAGAAGACCGATGATGTTCGGGTTCTGTTCGTGGAAACATCCAGTGCGAACTCGTATCATTCCCACCCAACTGTGTGACGGCCGCCGTGCAGTGATCCGACATCGGAACACCATCGCGCAGCGCATCGCCCTCCAGACTGAGCGGCTGCGAAAGTTGAATGACAACTGATCGGATGCCCTGTTCAGCGGAAACGTTGGACAACAGGTGCCATGCGGCCTTGTCGGCATCCGTGATGAAGTTCAGCACACCCGTTCGGAATCCCGCTGATCGTACGGCCTGCCATGTGTTGCCGCTGTCCGACGATCGCACGATCTGACCAAGACTTCCAACGCCGATGACGTCCGTCGGATTCAGAAAGTGCAATCGATTGAGTCGGCCAGTCAGCGGCAATGGAACCAGCTTCCAGTGTTGCCCATTGTCTGTCGAATGCAGCAGACTCGCCCCGGGGTTACCGCCAAGCAGGATCGTTGATGCTTCATGCGCGACGACGTGAAAATCGAGCAGCTCGGCGACTTCGCGTGGAATCTGGCCCGCAGGCGGCTTCCATGTGACGCCGCCATCGTTCGTAACGAGTAAAAAGCCGCCGTCACCCGCGATCCAGCCACGAGCGTTAGTGTCCAGCGACACATCCCGGATCGCGCGGAGCGTGGGTTCAGGTCGGTTGATGATCACTGCCTGATCGGCCACGACAGCTGCGTAACCTTGATGCAGCCCGACAACGATGCCGTCGGATTCGCTGAGAAACTGTGCCCCCAGCCACGGACCGCTCCTTTGATCCGACAGAATCGGCGACCATGAGAGACCGCCATCGTCTGTGCGGAAGATCGCATGGCCGCTGCGATTTCGCATCGGAGCTGTGACGGCTACCGCACTCTCCAGCCCGAAGTACTGAACGTGCAATATGCCAGGCAGCACTGCCGTTGGAAGAGTCGAGGCACTGCTCGATGTGTGGCCAGTGTGAGCAGTGAGATCCGTCCATGATCTGCCACCATCGCGTGTCTGCAGCAACACGGCTGATTGTTGTGACGAGGTCCCGGGCTGAGTTCTGTTGCCTGCGACCCAGCCAATGGTGTTTGTCAGGAAGCAGACAGATTTTAAGCTGCATTCGAACGGTGTGATCCGCGTAGTCCATGTTGCTCCAGCATCTTCAGAAAAGCAGATCACTCCCCGTTCGCCGACCGCCCATGTCAATGACCCAACGTTGCACACATCATTCAGACTGGCATCATTGGCGATTGCGACAGTTCTTGGAATGGCTGCGGAAAAGAATGGTTCGCCCGGCGGATCGAACTCGCGAAGTTCAATCGTTGGAACCTCAGCATCGTGAGTCGATGCCACATGATTCGAAGAACGACGGGGCGTTTGCGGCCAAGACTGAAGTTCGCTGGTCACATCGTCGGCGTTGCGGGGACTTGTCGGCACGACTGACTCAGTCGGTGGTTCATCCATCGCAGTGGTTGCAGTCGACCGCGTTTTGTTGGTCGAGGGAATTCGTTTGGTCGAATCAGCGGTCTTAGAGGCGGAGTCATCAACTTCCGGTTCGGACAGATTGAACTTGTCGCCGACGTCCAGCAGACCCTTTTTCTGAAACGCATCAGCTTTAATGCCCGAGAACAAAAATACGAGAATTGCAAGCGTGAGATACGATACGTGGCGAGTCATCCGTGACTCCTATAAGTTTGGAATGGCTTTGGATGTCGATAGCCTGACTTTTCTGGAATTCTGAGGCAAGGCCAAGCTTGCGCGGCTATTCGTATAACGGCGAGCCGCAGGCGTAGGCGAATTCTCTGCCTCTTCCACCCGGAGAACTCCGTTTCCCTGAAGACGCCGGCTCGCTGCGGTTCGACAAAAAATCAGCGGCACACGAAGCATCCCAGAAAACCAACCTCGTATGGCAAACTGGGAGCATTGCGGCAATTGCGATAATCAATCCCATGCAGAAATTGCCGAACAGCAGAGGCAATGCCGACTCCCGGGCAGGA
>JAYUVA010000644.1:0-3058 GCA_043754375.1 Candidatus Kuenenia sp.
AGTTGCACGACCTGGATGGTCTTCGCTTCGTCGGCATCGACGTAGTCGCTGTGGCAGTTGCCTTTGCCGTCGTCAGCACCGACCGATTTCTTTGTCTTACTGGCCAGCCGATGGATCTCATCCGGCGACAACACGCCGCGTTTTTCCAGAATCTCCTGTTGCTCGGCTGTCAGCGCGGCAGTGACTTTGGCCTTTTCCCATTCGAATTCTTTGGCTTTGCCGCTGGCGAATTCCTGGATTTCCTTGCTGATCCGGACGCTGCACCAGTCGTGACCACACATCGCACAGAAGTCGGTATCGACATCAAGGTCTTCGTCGTGATACGCACGAGCTGTATCGGGATCGAAGCTCAGGTCAAAATGCTTTTGCCAATTGAGTGCCGCGCGAGCTTTGGTGAGTTCATCATCGCGATCGCGAGTTCCGGGAATTCCCAGCGCCACGTCTGCTGCGTGTGCCGCGATTTTGTAGGCCACGCAGCCCTGTTTAACGTCGTCTTTCTTCGGCAGGCCCAGATGTTCCTTTGGCGTCACGTAGCACAACATGCTGGCTCCATGCCAGGCAGCATTTGTCGCACCGATGCAGCTGGTAATATGGTCGTAGCCTGGAAACATGTCCGTCACCAGCGGCCCAAGCACGTAGAACGGGGCGCCGTGGCACAGCGTTCGCTGCAGCTTCATATTGAATTCGATCTGATCGAGCGGCACATGCCCCGGTCCTTCGACCATGACCTGCACACCTTTTCGCCATGCGCGTTCGGTGAGTTCTCCCAGCGTGGACAACTCTGCCAGTTGCGCGATATCCGTTGCATCGGCAAGTCCGCCCGGACGCAGGCCGTCGCCGATGCTGAACGTCACATCATGCCGACGCATGACATCACAGATGTCTTCCCAATGCGAATACATCAGGTTCTGCTTGTCGTGGTGAATCATCCACTTGGCCAGCAGCGAACCACCACGGCTGACGATGCCGATCAGGCGATCGCGCACGTATTGTAGATGTTCGTGCAGCACGCCCGCATGAATTGTAAAATAGTCAACGCCCTGACGCGCCTGATGCTCCAGTGTCTCAAGCACCATGTCCATGGTCAGGCTTTCAATCCGCCGACCGATGATCATGGAATAGATGGGGACCGTGCCGATCGGAACGGTACTGTTCCGCACAATGGCATCCCGACACGCATCCAGATCGCCTCCGGTGGACAGATCCATCACCGTATCTGCGCCCCAGCGTTCGGCCCAATGAAGTTTTTCTACCTCTTCGTCAGTCCCGGATGAGACTGGTGATGCGCCCATGTTGGCGTTGATCTTGGTTCGCGACGCGCGGCCTATGCACATCGGTTCAAGCTGATATTTCAAATGCTGCTTGTTGGCCGGGATCACCATGCGCCCGGCAGCGACTTCGTCCCGGATCTGTTCCGCTGTCAAATGCTGTTCTCGTTCAGCCACACGGTGCATTTCTGGTGTTGTGATGCCCAGCCGCGCGAACTCAAGCTGTGTACACGCTTCAAAACCCGCCGGAGCCAGCCATGCGTCAGCATGTTCATAGTTCTCTTCGAAGCCTGCTCGCAACTTCCAGTCGGCTGGCATGAAATCCCACGCCGTCTTGTCCGAAGGCAGCGGCATTCCGGGCGTGTCGGGTGACGAATACGTCAATGCACCTCGCCTTCCTGCTGCGATTTTCGGCGCGCGGGCGAAACTGCCGGGCGTGGTCCCAGCGTGGCTGCTGCTGGGATCTGACGCCTCAATCTTTGGCAAAAACTCAGCAATTCTTTCGACGTGATTCAGGCTCATCAATTCTTCCCTGGGCGTAACTCATTGGGCTCAATGCCATGCACGAAGTGTGCGGTTTGCACACACCGTCGAATCGTACTCGTCAGCCAGCATTTTGCAACGAGTTGTTATGCGAAAGGGCAGAAAGGCCAAACCTGCGAGTAATGTTTTCGGTGCGATGGCGGCACGAACATATGTAGGATGGACATTCATGTCCGTCGCATGGCCACGAAACGCCGTCGAAGCGAAGGTTAATGTGCCTTGACAGCCGTTCGACAATGCGACGGTGCTTGGCGAATACCTCGGACATGAATGTCCAAGCTACAGGAATCGCAGCCTTGGGCCACCCAAAACTCCTCATTCGTCTTTGCAGAGAGACGACAATGGGGCAACGGCTGATTACAATAATGCCGTCCCTCGCAATTTCCGCAGTTGAACCTGTTCTCCCACACACACCTGCCACGCCGAGTAAAATCGATGCAACTTTCCACGCGACTCATCCTGGTCCTGGTCTCATCAATCCTGATCCTGAAATCCGGCGCGGTCTGCCCCGCCGACGAGACGCTTAACAGTCTCAGCGAAGCGGAAAAACGCGGCGGCTGGAAACTGTTGTTCGACGGCAAGTCCTCCGACGGTTGGCGCAGCTATCGCGCAGAGAAAATGAGTGACGGCTGGGCCGTGAAAGACGGAGTGCTCGAACGCATCAGCAAAACGGCCGGTGATATTGTCACCACAGACGAGTACAAAAACTTTGAACTGTCGCTGGAATACCGAATCTCAAAAGGCGGCAACAGCGGCATCATGTTTCATGTGACCGAAGATCAGCCACAGCCATGGCACAGCGGACCGGAGGTCCAGATTCAGGACAATGTGGATGGCCGCGATCCGCAAAAATCCGGCTGGTTGTATCAACTCTACAAACCAGTCAAACCTGCCTGGGCGACACAATTCGAAAATCAGGTCGGATTCAAAGGCAGCGACATGGACGATGCCACTCGACCAGCCGGAGAATGGAACCTCGTCTACCTGCGAATCTCGCCTCGACAATGTGAAGTCGCGATCAACGGCGTCAGCTATTTCTACTTCCTGAAGGGAGACGACGAGTGGAATCAGCGAGTCGCCGCCAGCAAGTTCGCCGCCTTTCCTCAGTTTGGCAAGGCCACGAAAGGGCACATCTGTCTGCAGGACCACGGGAACCCGGTGGCCTATCGGAACATCAAGATTCGAGTGCTGTCGGAAGATGGAGGAGTCGCTGATCCGGTGGATGGCGAGTTACCCCTGAAAGGTGT